>JAUILF010000147.1 GCA_030433135.1 Bacteroidia bacterium
ATCTCGAGCAATAATCGTTATGAATCTCACGACTTCACCATTGCCTCCATTTTCGGAACCATCACGCTTTTTGTCGATGGCGATACTGATGCCGACTTAGTCGCAGGAACCCAAAGGGGATTCGGTGGCGGTCCCGACTTGATCAATGTGAATCCGGTGGGTGCAGGTGCAGATTTCATCAGCTTTCCCATGCTGGCAGATATCGGTTTTTCCATGCGGGAAAATCAAAAAGCGAGGTTCTCCAACCTGATCGTGCGAAATTACCGTAGTCCGGGCAACATCCTCTTCAACGAAAAGCTAGATGAAGACTACAAGGGAATATTTGATTCACATTTAGAGGATCAGGATGGAAAAATGCGTGTTGAGGACGGGCACTACATTATATCGGGAGGGCGAAATGGCACTTTCGTAGTGGCAGATCCAAGCCGGAATGCCATGCCGATGCTGCGACATGTTTTTGATAATGACTCCTCTATTAGCCGGGCCAGATTGTATATCACAGCCAGGGGTATCTATGAAGTATACCTGAATGGCAATCGTGTAGAAGATTTCTATTTTGCTCCTGATCTCACCCAGTATGACAAGACACAAATGTATCAGACCTATGACATTACCGCACAGGTCCAAACCGGATCCAACGCCATCGGCATTTGGCTAGGTGAGGGTTGGTGGAGTGGCAATGCCACATTTCGGGGGAGTAACTGGAATTTTTTCGGAGACCGTCAATCGGTCCTGGCAAAGATCGAGATTCAATATGAAGATGGTTCAGAGCAAACCATCGTCTCTGATCCAGAGCAATGGAAAGTCTATACCGATGGGCCCCTGCGTTACGGTAGTTTTTTTCAAGGCGAGGTCTATGATGCCACCAGGGATCGAATAATCGAAGGGTGGAGTGAGGCTGCATATGATGATAGTCAATGGTCTGCTGCTCATGAAGTTCCTCTGGAGGGAACCACTTTCCAGGGTATCAATGCCGGTCTGGGAGGAGAGGGTATTACCATCAACTATGACAACATTTCCCTAATCGGACAAATGGGCAACCCACCTTCTATTGTGAAAGAAATCACAGCCCAAAGTGTGACCGAAGTGCGTCCCGGTGTATTTGTCTACGATATGGGACAGAATATGGTGGGAGTACCTCAAATCACCCTGGAGCAGGGTGAACCCGGTGACATGATTTGGCTCCGGTATGCAGAAGTACTATATCCCGATCTTCCCGAATACAGTGAGAATGTAGGCATGGTAATGCTTGAGAATATCCGTGCAGCTTTCACCCACGACTCTTATGTGATGAAAGAGGGCCAGAACATCATTCAACCCCGTTTTACGTTTCATGGATACCGATACCTCGAAATCAGCGGCATTACCCAACCGGTTCCTCCCGAGAATGTGGAGGGCCTGGTCATCAGTTCTATTTCGGAACTGACCGCAGGATACCAATCATCCAATGACTTGGTAAACAAGCTCTTCGAGAATATCACCTGGTCTCAATACGGCAACTTTCTCTCGGTACCTACTGATTGTCCCCAACGCAACGAAAGAATGGGATGGTCAGGTGACCTCTCGGTGTTCAGCCGAACCTCAACCTACCTGGCGAACATCGATCAGTTTTTCAGGAGGCATCTGTTCAACATACGAGACGTTCAATATCCTGATGGCCGGTACGCCGATATCGCTCCCCTGGATTTCGGTTTCGGCGGAATTCTCTGGGGTAGTGCCGGGATCACGGTCCCCTGGGAAGCCTACCAACAATATGGAGACATACAGCTGCTTTCCGAACACTACCCCTCGATGAAAGCCTACATGTCTTTTTTGCAAACCCAGATCAATGAGGATGGATTGATGGTGGGAGGAAGGTTGGGAGACTGGCTCAGCCCTGAAGGCAATCAGAACGACAACTCCCTGTTGTTTTCTGCCTACTATCTGTTTGACCTGGAAATTATGGCCAGAATAGCAGAAACCCTGGAAAAAGAGGCCGACGCACAGGAATTCTGGAGCCAATACGAAGACCGAAAGGAGCATTTTAATGCCACTTATATAGATCCCGGCACCCATAAAACCATTAAATCCTCTTATCGATCACGTGGATTTGGCAGCCCGCCTCCTGATGAAAACGAACAAGATACCGGTCTGAAATTTATGGATACCCAGGTATCCTATGCTCTGCCCCTTGCTTTCCATGTAATTAATGAAAATCAGAAGGCCGAGGTAGCAGCTAATTTTGCTGAAACCATAAGACGTCGAAATACCGATGACCAGGGAATCAAGCGTCCGAAAAACTCCCTCATGACCGGATTTATTGGCACTGCCTGGATCAATAAAGCCCTATGCGATTATGGTTATGAGGAATTAGCGTACCAACTTTTGCAACAAGAGTCATATCCTTCCTGGCTATATCCGGTCACCCAGGGAGCTACTACCATTTGGGAGAGATTGAATTCATATACTCATGAAGATGGCTTTGGCGGAAACAACAGTATGAATTCCTTTAATCATTATTCTTTTGGAGCGGTTGGCTATTGGCTCATGGCTTATTCATTGGGAATACGGAGAGGTGAGCCTGGCTTCAAAGAATTCACACTTCAACCCATTCCAGATCCCACCGGACAAATGCAGTGGGCAGAGGGTTACTATGATAGTGTGTATGGTACAATTAGCAGTCGTTGGGAGATCAATGATGATGAGAGTATAGCCTACCGATTCAACATTCCCGACAATACCACTGCAACCGTCTATCTTGCGGGGAATGCCGATCACATACTGGAGAACAATAACCCGATATCGGAAATCGAAGGCATTACTTTACTACCATCGAGGGAAGGACACACGGTCCTGGAGGTCGCATCCGGCCAATATGAGTTTGTAGTGGGTAAAAAGTAGACGCATCCTATCCATAAAACACTACTGGGGATCGCCAAACCAGCGGTTAAAAATGACGCATGCCACAAGGTCTCCCGTGACGTTGACTGTAGTACGAAACATTCCCAGGATGCGATCAATACCGATGATAACCAGTAGGCCTTCCGTAGGAATACCCACACTACCCAGCACCGATGCCAGAATAATCACTCCACCACCGGGAATAGCGGGAGTTCCAATGGATGCACCTACCAGAGTTACGGTGATAAGGATCAGTGTCGCCACCGATAGCTCCATGCCATAAGCCTGGGAAATGAAAATCGCCGTAGCACATTGAAATAGAGCCGTTCCATCCATATTGATCGTTGCTCCCATGGGAATAACGAAATCACTGATCTTAGATGCTACGCCAAGCTTTTCATCAGCAACTTTCATGGACAAAGGCATAACGGCTGCCGAACTGGCTGTAGAGAAAGCCAATAACTGAGGCTCTTTGATCGCCCGAATAAAGGTCAGGGGCTTTACATTACTGAAGGACCTAAGCAGCACCATGTAGAAAAGTACCAGTATCAGAAGTCCGAGGATTACCACACCCATGTAAAATCCCAGTCCCAAAAGTGCTTCCACTCCCACCCGGGATAACAACGCTGCCATCAGACCAAACACAGCATAAGGTACCAGTAACATGGCCCAGGAGATTATGATCATACAGATCTTTTGTAACGCTTCAACAACTCTGAGAATCATCCGTGATATCTCCTCTTCCAACTGGGTTATAGCCACTCCCACAATGACGGTAAACACCACCACTGCCAGCATTTCTCCTGTCAGAATGGCTTCAAAAGGATTATTAGGGATAAGGTTGGAAATCGTATCGGGAAGGGATTGAAACTGATTGGTGGTGGGTCCATCTGTCACAGACAACTCTCCCTGATCTGTCGAGGAAAAACCACCCGATTCATAAATCAATCTTCCCGGTTTAAATATCAGGGTCACAATAGCGCCGATGGTAATCGATACCATGGTGGTAAAGATGAAGTAGAGTATGATGCGCAGCCCCATGCTCTTGAGCTGATCGTTATTGTTGCTAATGATACCGGATATAATAGAGGAGAAGATCAAAGGAATCATTACCATCTGAACCAACCGCATAAATACGTTTCCGGGAAGTTCGAACCATCCAGCAAGATTTGCACTAACCTGCTCAGAAACGTAGCCCGTATTGGGGTTTAGAATGACCCCCACCACAGCTCCGGAGATCAACCCAATAATAACTTGCAGCCATAATCTTCCTTTGATCAGGCGCCTGAGATAAGAAGATAAGTGATTTAAAGGCGTGATTTCGATCATGAAGTATCAAGCTATGTTTCGGATATAGGATAAAACTAATTCTTCACTATCATAATCAAAATTCGAAAGACATAAATCCTCCTACGATACTAACTACGATACGCCGGAGATCAGATTTTGAACTCATATTATATCTCCCGCATTTTCTTGTGAAGTGTATTTCCCATTTGGACCACTAAATCAACAATATCGCCCATGTCCCTGTGAGAAGTACGGAAATTCACCACACATCCCCGCAAGCAATATTTGCCGCCCACCACGGCATTAGACAAAAAACATTGCCCTTCCTTCTGAATGCGATCAAGGAGTTCCCGATTTAACGAATTTAAATATTCCTCTCGTTCTTCCTCTTGCAAAGACAAATCATCAGGGACAAACCTGAATGTAGATATACTTAGGCTTTGAGAGACAGCTTGCAGCTTTGGGTGCTTTTCCGCCAATTCAAACAAAAAACGAGACAATTCAATGTCTTGCCGGATCATTTCCTCATAGCCCTGTTTTCCCACTTGTTGGATCACCATCCATACTTTGAGCGACCGAAAACCACGCGAATTTTGTAGTCCGAGTTCATAGAAATTCTGAGCACTGCGATCCTCATCATCAAAGTGATAATAATCCGGATGTGAAGTAAAGGTGTCAATGAGAGTCTTCCGGTCCTTCACTAAAATACAGCCGGCTTCGAGAGGACAATACAGCCACTTATGTGGGTCCAGGGCTACCGAATCGGCCCTTTGCAGTCCTTTAAAAAGATCAGCACATTCCGGCACTACTACTGCAGGCACTCCATAAGCTCCATCAATATGAAACCAAATTTCATGCTCCTTACACACATCGGCAACTGCATCGAGGTTATCAACCGCACCTGTGCTAACATCCCCTCCGGTGGCCACTACCATCAACGGAGTAAAACCTTTTTTCTCATCCTCACTTATTTGCTTCTCCAGCAGATCCACCCGTACGCGATTCACCTCATCCGTTTCAATCCATCGTACGGCATTCAAACCCAAACCAAATAGATTAGCTGCCTTTTCGATCCACGTATGCGTACTCCTTGAGCAGTAAACTACATACCTTGCATCGATTTCGGCCAGTCCTTTTTCTTTGAGATCTGGAGAACCCATTGCAGTTCGAGCCGCAAGAAATGCAGTAAAGTTAGCCATGTTACCCCCGCTCACCAGGATGCCTCCACAACCGGGATCATATCCAATGAATTCTGCCAGCCACTGTATAGTTTGTCTCTCGATTTCTGTGGCCATCGGACTCAATACGTGCGCCCCAACATTGGGATTTACTAAAGATGCCAAAAGATCAGCCAAAGCACCTAGTGGGGCTGGTGCGGAGGTAATATATCCCAGAAAACGTGGATGACCATTATACAATGAATGCTCTGTCAGCAAGGTCATGGCCCTTTCCATGACTTTCATGGGATCAGTGCCTTCGAGTGGTAAGGATGAAGAGCCAAGAAATCCTCTGATTTCACTGCTTGACTCACCGGTAGTGACTTGTTTTGACGGAAGTTCTTCCAGCAATAATGCCAGTCGATCTACCATTGCATGTCCAATCTGGCGAAAGGAACGGGAATCAAGATTGATGGGCGTTTTTCTTTCAATAGTCTGCATTGTTACATAGTATCTGTTGGTAATTTAAACTGCCGGTGGACATGATGTCAAGTAATTTGCCGGTATCACCCCAAAACTAATTATCAGTGAGTCAATGGCATTCTTATTCTAGAATTTGAGAACTATAATTGAGTTTACAACCCATCTTATCCAAAGAAGAAGACAATTACTTCAGGGTTTCCTCCAGCCATTCGAAGAATTCTCTTTGCCAGACTATACCATTTTGGGGGGTGAGAATCCAATGGTTCTCTTCCGGGAAGTACAATAACTTACTCTTTAGGCCCTTCAATTGTGCCGCCTGATATGCCTCCAGACCCTGTCCAATGGGTACCCGGTAATCCTTACCACCCTGAATGATCAACATGGGAGTATCCCAGGCTTCCACATAATTGATAGGATTAAAAGTAGTATATGCCTCAGGTAGCGGATCTGTCAGATAAGATCCTCCCCAATCCTTGTTGGGAAAGAACAGTTCTTCGGTTGTTCCATACATGCTGATGGTATTGAACACACCATCATGGGCAATGAAGGACTTGAAACGCCCCTCATGCATCCCCGCCAGAAAGAATGCTGAATAACCCCCATAACTCGCACCCACACATCCCACTTTCTCCTCATCGACAAATGGCTCGGCACGCAAGGCATCAATGGCAGAAAGATAATCCTGCATATTCTGGCCACCCCAATCTCCACTAATTTGTTCGTTCCATTCTACTCCATGACCGGGCATTCCCCGTCGATTCGGAGCTACGACAATATATCCTTGTGCGGCCATCAGTTGAAAATTCCAACGGAAAGAATAAAACTGACTGAGGGCACCCTGCGGACCTCCCTGGCAATATAATAGCGCGGGATATTCGCCGTTAGGATCAAACCCGGGTGGATAAATGACCCAGGTGAGCATTTCCTTTCCATCTGTAGTTGGTATCCATCGCTCTTCTACCGGACTTAGCTCTATCCCCGAATAAACATCATCGTTTACATGGGTAACCTGCTCCATTTCACCATTACGGATATCCACAGTATAAATTTCGGTGGCATGGTTCATATCCATTCGGGTCACAAGCAAGATATCGCCTCTTTGCCCCCCAATAGAAGTAACATCAAATACTCCGTCGGTGATCTGGGTGATAGGAGAATCAGCATCCGGCTTCACAGAAAACAATTGTACCGTTCCACCGATCGGAGCGATAAAATAAATCAATTGCCCATCCTCACTCCAGGCGAAACTGTTTACCGTCCCGTCCCAGTGTGCGGTGATGTTGATAGTAGAACCATTTTCCATAATCATTAGGTCATTCTTGTCAGATTCATACCCGGGCTCATCCATTTGCAACCAGGCCAGGGTACCCGGCATCGAAAACGCAGGCTGGGTATCGTATCCCTTATTGGATGCAGTCAAATTGGTTGTTTGCCCGGTAGCCAGGTCATAGGCAAACAGATCCGAATTCGTACTCAGGGCATACTCCTTGCCGGATTGTTTTTTACAGGCATAGACCACCCGGGAACCATCAGGACTCCAGGTATAGTCTTCCGCTCCTCCAAAAGGTTGCATGGGACAGTCATAGGATTCACCTTGCATTATATCCGTTCCCCGATCGGCAGTGTCACCGACTTTGCGAATAAACAGATGGCTGTATGCACCATCTTCCCATTCATCCCAGTGTCTGTAAGTCAGATCATCATAGATCTTCACATTAGACTTGTTCAAAGATGGATAGAAATCTACCCCACTAACTGGCTCTATTTTTACTTCTTCAGACGCAATTAGCCAGTCCCCATTAGGGGAAATCGCCGGACTGGTATAAATCGATTGAGCGTCATCGATAGCGACAGCATCTCCCCCATCGAGAGGAACCTGATAGGTTTGGGTGGAAGCGCTATTCTGGTCCAGATCATACCGCGTTACCGTATATATCACTTCCTGGCCGTCATTTGATAGGCCAACCAGTGAAACCCGACCCAGACTCCATAACAATTCGGGAGTCATGACTTCCTGAGAAAAACTTATCAATGAGGTAATGAACAAACAGAAAACGACTGCCATACTTTTCATAACAGAGGATTAAATTAAATAAGAGCTTTTTCCAAAGCTGTAATATACAGAGTGAATGGAGATATAAGATGATCGAATCTGAAAGTCAGAGTTCGAAGTGTATGAACCTCAAAGCCTAACTAGTACCTGACACAAAAACCATCATAGTTTCAGAGCACGAGACTGCTCTATTTGATACCTTTCAATGGCCAGGCTTTGAATGAGATGAGACGAGCTGTTCCACCCAGACTGGATAGTGCTATCCGATCCCCTGCGATTTTATCTGCGGGCAATTTGCGCGAGACAGTGTACCTGCCACCGTTGAGGAAAACCTACACTATCTGCTGATCTACAAAGATCTGCAACTCCAACTGGTCACCAGGATTCCAGTCCGGCATGGGTACCTCTACTCCATCCATCAGCAATTTGTCACCACTCCAGATGAGGTAAAGGCCTCCTTCTCCGTGGTCATCACACAGTAAGTTAAGACCACAAAAAGAAGCCGTATTCAGATCGAGTGTGACTTCGAGCTCTATTTGGTCACCGCTGAATCCTTCTACCACTTCATATGCCGTTATGGGTCCATCAACCGGAAGGTCCATTCCTGCCTGGGTAAACAATTCACCTCTTAGTTCCTGCAGCACCTCCACGGGTCTTTGCATCAATACCCCTTCCTCACTCCAGGTCAACTTTCGGGGTAAAGCAAAACAGCCATTCCACAAAGGATTATCATTCTTCAGGGGTTCATTCATATAGGTAGGCAACCAGTCACGATCCCATCCCGGTATCCACGCCATCAGGTAAAGATTACCCGCATCATCTTCAATAGTTTCCTGTGCATAGTAGTGGCCACTATAATCAATCACACCTTCATCTTCAATTTGAAACTGCAGATTGTCCAGATCAAATTCCCCGCTGAAGTAGTAGACCCGGTCTTGCGGGGCATCGCTGGATGTAAGGAACAACCATTTGTCACCCAGCCGCCGAAACTCAGGCACTTCAAAATTTCGCAGTTTGTGTTTTGGATAAGTGAAGAGTATTCCCTGATACTCCCATTCAGTGAGGTCTTCATTGACAGCCTCAAAGATGGGTACGGTTACTTCTGCCGAATGGAATAAATCAGCACAGGCAATCAGAAAGGTACGGTCATCTGCTGCAAAGACAAAGGGATCTCTCCAAAACCCGTCATAGGGAGGTAACCCCGGAGCATTCAGAGTCAGAACCGGTTCATCTTCATTGTGCTCCCAGTCATTGAGATCATCACTCATTTGGGCCTGCCAAAACTCCATGCTGTCACCAGCACTGGCGGAGTAAAACGCCAGGGGAACTCCTGATTCCGGTACAATGGTAGAACCCGATCCTATGTAATTCAAGCCCAGCTCAAAAGCCGGAGTCAGTGTCGGCTCTGAATGCTCCCAATGAAGAAGATCCGAACTGGTGGCATGGGCCCAATACCATCCTCCGGGACCACCGCGAAAAGGGTGCTGCCCGTAAAATATGTGATACAAGCCATCGTGATATATTCCGCCATTAGGATCACCCATACAGCCTGCAGGTGGGGTGAGGTGAAAGGCAGGACGCAGGGGATCCTGGGACAGTTGATCAGCTACTTTGTCAATAGCCTCCCTAATGTTCTCTGTGGTCAATTCCTGTCCCATGAGGCTCATATCAGAAAACAGACTCATGGCCATAATTAGGTAAACAATAGCAAGCTTAGGGTAATTGTCCATTTGAAAGTATTTATTGTAAGGTACTCAGTACCTATGTAAATCCTAGCTTTACTGTGCTGTTGTAGGTTTGTCAAACCCTCATCTCAGACACATTACTTCATGGCAAATTGCTTCAATTCGTGTAACGTCATCGGCCCGGCATGTCTTCGGATCTCCTGTCCGTTTTTGATGAGTATCAATTGAGGCAATCCTCTGATGTTGTAATCCCGGACGACCTGACGGGATTTGTCGGCATTAATGCGACCTACATATACCTGCTTTTCTATCCGGGCAAATTCTTTCAAAACAGGGTCCATCATAATACATGGACCACACCAGGCAGCCCAAAAGTCAAGAAGAATCCATTTCTCCTCTGCGAGGATCGCGGGCAATACCTTCTCATCTACTTCCCTGACTGTGCCCCTCCCCACATTCTTCTTATGAGTTGCACCCCTAACGAGCGTATAAGGTAAGAGCAACCCCGCCCATAGAGTCGATAAGAGGAAAGAAGCGAATGCCAACACATACTTCAGGAAAGTTGCAGGAGTTTTGTTTTCCTCATAAGCCTTCTCTGCCTGGTTTTGAAAGGCAATTATTCTTTCCCGAAGACGCATTTGATATAGTATTTACACCCAAAAATATGGAAATGGTTTATCACAGTGCATCTGTGGAAAGTCGTAGCTCCCAACTGCCAATTAAACAATGCTTTCTGCATTAGGTGGTTGGGGTTTGTCCAGAGGTCTAGCTGACCTGCTTCTTACGTTGTCTTTTGCGCCTTGGTGGTTAAAACTAAGAACTGCCTCCTGCCGCCAACGCTAAAGCTCCGGTGGCTGGTAGCCCGACTGAAACAATGTTCCACCAACTTGCAACGATAGTCCACTTCCCCAATTTATTTCCACCCTACCTTGCAGTCATATTTGATAACCGAATAGCTATCATGAAAAAAATACTATCCTCTCTGATTGTCATTCTTACTGTACCCGCTTTGCAGCACACCATCAAAGCCCAGGAAATATTAGGTAGTGAATTGGTAATACAGGGAGAGGGATGCATGGGAAGAGACTGCGGAACCAGCGAAAGTTTTGGATCGGATCTATTGCGGTTCAAGGAAAATAATCTGCGATTACATTTTGATGATAGTTCAAATAGTGGATCCTTCCCCTTCAATGACTGGCGCATCATCATTAATGACGACTTCAACGGGGGTGACTCCTACTTCATGGTTCAGGATGTTACTGCTAGCAAAGATGTATTTCGTCTCGACGCAGGTGCACCTGCCGGGGGCCTGCGTCTTTGGAGTGATGGTGATGTAACTACGAAAGAAAAATTAGGTGCTGGGACGGATGATCCCGTTTTGTCAATACATGCCAGAAATGGAAATAGTCCCGGGTTGAGAATGGAACAGGATGGTAGCGATGGATTTACTGCTCAAACCTGGGATATAGCTGGAAATGAAGAGGGCTTTTTTGTCAGAGATGTTTCCCACGCCTCCAAATTACCATTCAGGATTCAACCAAATACACCTGATGAGGCGGTATTTCTAAAAACAGGTGTCATTGAATTGAACACCAATGGTGTGAACCTTGATCTTAAGTACAACGCCGATACATTGAGCAACCTGATTTTTGCCGATGCAGAAAAGGCTCGAATTGGTATAGGTAATAATTCACCAGAAGAGAGATTAGACGTTGCAGGAAATATCAAAGCCGATGGATTTATCCTGCCCACAGGTGCGACTAACGGACACGTGCTAACCTCTGACAATGAAGGTACTGCGACCTGGGCGTCTTTACCCTCAATTGACCAAACCATGGTTGAGGACGCTGACCAGGATACCAAAATACAGGTGGAAGAAGGCAGTGATGATGATTTCATCCGATTCGATATTGCCGGTAGTGAAGCAATGGTTCTGGATACCGCTGGCAGACTTGGTATCGGGGTGACTGAGCCCGGAGAAAAACTGGACGTCAATGGAAACATCAAGACGACCGGATTTATCATGCCCACAGGTGCGACTAGCGGACACGTGCTAACCTCCGACAATGAAGGTACTGCGACCTGGGCGTCTTTACCCTCAATTGACCAAACCATGGTTGAGGACGCCGACCAGGACACCAAAGTCCAGGTGGAGGAATCTGCTGATGAGGATCAGATCCGTTTTGACGTAAATGGCAGTGAGGCCATGGTAATTGACGAATCCGGCCAGATTGGAATTGGCGCAGATCCATCGGAAAAACTGGAAGTAAATGGCAATATTAAGGCTTCAGGATTGATTTTACCCACTGGTGCCGGCAACGGATTGGTTATGACTTCAGATGCTGCGGGTAATGCCTCATGGACAGCTATGCCAGAAATGACCAATAGCCTGATCATGGACGTCGATGAGGATACCAAAATACAGATCGAAGAGAGTGCTGATGAAGACCACATTCGCTTTGATGTAGCTGGAGTCGAAGCCATGATTATAGATGATGAAGGAAACGTAGGTATCGGGACCAATGATCCTGAGCATGCTTTACATGTGGTGGGTGACCTGGGTATGACCGGAGGAGTATATGGTGTTTCTGATGTACGCCTTAAAAAAGACATTGCCTCCATCGACAACGCTATGAGTATGATCCGGTCACTGGAAGGAAAGACCTATCACTTTAAAAGCGAACAATTCACAGATCTGAATCTACCGGAACAAAAGCAATATGGACTAATCGCCCAGGAGGTTGAAGCTGCGATCAGCGATCTGGTTACACAGAGATTGATGGTAACCAAAGATGTGAATGGAGAAGAATTGATTCTGAAAGGCGTTAACTACGAGCAGATCATACCTATTCTGATCAATGCCTTAAAGGAACAGGATGCCGTGATAGCCAAACAGCAACAGAACCTTGATACACTCATCGATATCTTACAGGAAAACAACGAAAGACTCACCTTGCTGGAAAAAAGAATAGAAGCTGCGATAACGGAGGATAATATGGTTCAATCAGGTACTCTTTCATCCAGCGGCCACTGATATCTGGCACCGACACGAAAGGATGTATATCCAAAATCGCGAATCCCCTGTTGAAATCGCAGGATAAAATTGATGTGGGAATTACATTTAGTTTGGAGAGTAAGGCGATAGACCAGGGGTTTGTCGCCTTCTCCAATGTAACCCGAATAGCCACCCAGATAGTTATCCAGGGAATAGTTGCCAAAAGTCAGCACACATCCCAATCCATAGATAAAGGCATCATTCTGAAAGTAATCATCCCGATAAGTTTGCCATACATAATAACCTGCCACGCCGTAAGGACGGACAGCTTCAACAAAACCACCCAGTGTAAGTTTTTTTCCCGTTGAGATATCGAAAAAATAACCCGGGGAGTTCGTAAACCGGGCTGCCTGCAAATTACCACCTGATGCAGTTTTAATGGTTGCAGATAGCAGTACATCCGGTAGAGACTGATGATCTCTTACCAATTGCACGTAGGTTCCGACATAAACATCACCAACACTGACACCCCTCGCATCAAAGTCCCTCGCCCGGCGGAGATCACGGGTTAACGTGTCCATTTGGTAATATTCAAATGGCACCATACTTAGACGTACTCCTGCCCTTTCAGAAAATAGAGGCAGGAATAGCTCGGTGTAGATATTACCAGTGTTGTCCCCACTGCTGAAGTGGTTTTCCCACGAAAATTCGAAAGTGGAGTTACCAGGAAGCCTTCCATCAAAAATTTCCGGTACCGGCAAGGCATTGGGGCCCATGAAGCCGGGTGCGGTAATTATATACTCCGACCAATGATGAATTCCATCCCAATTATGCTTTTCATTCCACCACGTAAAATCTTGTCCCGACAGACTGATTGTCTGTAGTAAACACAGTGTAAGCACCGCAATCCTTGTATTATACAATGCAATCAGTCGGGAGATCAGAGATTCGAAAGACGCGCTCAAAGTCGATGTATTAAGATTGCTCCTCAATGACTCCAGGGAGTTCCTCCAGGGAATTGACGGTAGCTGTTGGACTGATATCCCATGGATCCAGGATGTTGGTTTTTAATCGTCGGACAAATACCGTTTTCATGCCATAATCAGCAGCACCGATCACGTCGAATGAATTTCCAGAAACCAGCCAGGTGTTTGATTTCTCAGAATAGGAAGACTTATTAAAATGCTCATAGACACTAATGTGTGGTTTGAACATCCGCACTCCTTCCACGCTAACCACACCCGTAAAGCATTGATTGATACCCGCCGAATGAATCAGATCTCTCACCGCCCGCTCCGATCCATTGGAAAAGGCAAATACTTCGTGCCTGGTCGACTTAAGTTCGGATAGACATGCCCGGGCATCCGGATAAATGGGCAGCTTCTTGTAAAAGTCCAGAAGTGATCTCTTTTCAACAACAGACATCTGAACACCATGATGCAGCAGGGTATACTGAAGTGCCTGCTCCGTACAAATTGCAAAATCCACGTATTTATTCATTACTCCCCTGCGAAAAGAGTACTCCAATTGTTTAGATCGCCAGGTATCGACAAGGTCTTCAGCAATATCACCAACCATGGAGCGCAGTACATCAACTACCCCCCTGGTATCGAACAGAGTACCATATACATCAAAGGCCAGCGTCAATGAGGTCATGTTTTCAATTTCGATTTAGATTGCAGCTGATAACCTTACTGGTAATCGCTTTCATCCATTGTTCTCGATGGCATCCCACCATCGTTCAGACCTGGTTTCAACAGAACAAAACTCAACTGGGCTATTCAAAAGAATCGACAGTCAAAATAGAAAAACTCGGCGAAGATA
>JAUILF010000550.1 GCA_030433135.1 Bacteroidia bacterium
GCAGAGTACGGGATTGTAAAGACTGCATATGGAAACGCATTTGGAGTTTATGGTTTGGCAGCTTATGCGCGTGTGTCCAAGAATCAAGAAGCACTTGCTCTTGCTAAGGAGGCCTTTATGTGGTTGGAAAAACATAGCCATGACCCCAGGACTGGCGGATACTTTCAGTTCTTATTGGAAGATGGCACCGCTCTAACCGAAGGGCTCACAAATCCAGCAAAAGACCAGAATAGTTCGATCCACTTGTTGGAAGCATTTTCCGAATTATATCGAGTTTGGCCGGATGAGCTCGTCAAAGAGCGAGTTCGGGAAATGCTCGTCTTGGTTCGTGATACGATCACGAGAGATTTTGGAAGCCTCACGCTTTTTCTCGACAAGGATTGGAATGGCATTTCGCACCTGGATTCTAGTGAAGCGTATATCAAAGAACATCGGGGGCACGACCATATTTCTTTTGGCCACGATATTGAGACCGCATATTTGTTGTTGGAAGCCTCTCATGTGATTGATGATCCGGAACTCGAATTGACGGAAAAGAAGGCAAAAATCATGGTGGATCACACCTTGAAGACGGGTTGGGATGAAGAATACGGTGGTGTCTTTGATGGCGGATATTATTTTAAAAATAAACCAGGCATGACGATCATTATGCATCATAAAGCATGGTGGGCTCAGGTGGAGGCCATGAATACATTACTGATCATGTCGGATATGTATCCCGATGATCCGTTGGATTATCAGAAGTACTTTATTCAGAATTGGGAATACATAAATAAATACCTGGTAGATCAAGAATATCCCGGTATTTTAATAGGTGGTATCGATCAGGATCCGGAGGCTGCCATGGCACCGAAGGGCTCGATTTGGAAAGGCAATTACCACAATGTTCGCTCCTTCATGAATTGTGTAAGGAGGCTTAGAGGGAGTGAGCATTAAATGGAGGGAAAGGGAACGTAGTGAATAACAAGATATCTACTTCAAGCAATAATCTTATAGTAAACCAGACTAAACTCACGGCCCCGGGCAATCCTCAATCAGGGCATCTAATAGGGCACCGATGGCCACCTGGAAACCTTCCTCCAGAGTGATAGAGCTTCCAGCTTTGAAAATGACCTCTGCATCAACCGTGATCTCAGCATCCGAGGTAATCGTATTGACACCATGATAGGTTCCTGATGTAGCTATATCTGATATGACCAGATCATCTTCTCCACATGAGGTGCTGCAATAATTGTAATGTATATAGATGGCATCCTCAAGCGAGGCAAAGGAAATGAGGTCGAGGTCACCATCATGATCTATATCTGCTGATCGAATGAAGGCGTGCAAGTTTCCAGGTCCAAATTCATGAACAACAAAAGCAGCCTCGTTCCATTCATACCAGCGGATCGGCCCGCTGCTTATACTGCTCGTCACCAGGTCTAGATCACCATCCCGGTCCAGGTCAGCGGCATGAATCTCATAAGGCCCATTCGGTGTATCTATCACATGCTCCGTAAAGACTTCTGCACCATTGTTTTCATACCAATCCAGCCGGTCATTTCCGTTATCGATGGATACTATATCCAGATCACCATCCTTGTCCACATCTATTGGAATAGCATAATCACTCTCCCTGTCAACAGCAATTGTACGTAGTAGGAAGGTCTCACTGCCTTGATTGTCCATCCAGTAAATGCGCTCGTCAGTGGGTGAAGCTGTCAGAATATCCATGTCACCATCCTGATCCAGGTCCACCATATTGACCATCTGGTATTGGATGGTGGTCGGGGAAATACCTGCTACTGTAAAATTGCCAGTACCATCATTGCTCCACCAGTCGATGTTCTGACCGTTACCACCGACGATGTCCAGATCGCCATCCTGGTCAAGGTCACCAACATCTATCTTTAGATAGGAAGTGGTATTGGTAATGGTATGCTCAGTAAACGGGGGTGAGCCCTCGTTCTCAAACCAGCTTAATCCCGGCATACCTGTAGAACTTACTACTATATCCGGATCACCATCTCCATCCATATCCCCGGCTTCGATCCAGTTTGAGTTGGATGTGCCTCCGATCAATTCTGGTGTTGCGTAATTTCCACTGCCCAGATTTTCGGTCCAATAGACTCCCTCAGACGGGTTGTAATTACAAATAATATCCATATCACCATCCATATCCAGGTCCACAAGGTCGCCCCTGATGGGGTTGTTGATGACTGTGTTGGCAATAACTTCAGAACTGAAGGAGATTCCCACACATTTGTCGCAAGTATTTTCAAACCAAAAAACCTGACCTTCATCCGGGCTGCCGGACAAGATGTCTAGGTCACCATCCATATCCGGGTCACCTATGACCATTGCAACTACACCAGGAATTTCATCAAAGATCCCCTCTTTACTGAAACCTAATTGACCATCGTGTTGGTACCAGAATAGTAGTTCCGAATCAGGGCTGGCAGAAACAATATCAATGTTGCCATCTCCGTTCATATCTGCCACCCTCACATAGCTAGCTCCTTCAGACGATGGGTCAATCGTGGTTTTACTGAAGCCAAAAGATCCGTCATTCAAGAAAAAATACAACTCTTCCTCAGATGGGCTTGGTGTAACTATATCCAAGGCCCCGTCGCGATTCAGATCAACCAGTTCATAGGAGACGAT
>JAUILF010000148.1 GCA_030433135.1 Bacteroidia bacterium
ACAAGACTCCACCTAAGGTGATTAGTGACCTTTATGATGTAAGTATTACTTGTGCCTCATACAAGACTTATTACGAACCGGCCGTTAAGCTGGCACTTGAGGGTAATTATGACAGCCTGCAAAGCGTATTGGGCTTTTATGATAAGGTTGCTTTTGACCAGTACGGTGGGTTGCCGGAAAAAACTACGTTTGATCTGTATGAAATCAGCTGCGATTCAAACTTTGTGACCAGGGACAGTCTGCATTATGACGAGCATCTGGGTTACATTTGGAAAACCTATTCCTATTATCGCGCAGCCTATGACACCTCAGTAACTCAGGCGTACAACGGACAAATAGCCGATGACTGTGGACTTGTTTGCATCGAGGAAATGCCCTGGATCAACATCGATCATTGTGGTACCGGTTATATTAAACGGGTATTCAAATTTGTCGGACAGTGTGGTATGGAGGGAAGCAAGCATAAGGGTGACACGATCACCAGGACACAAACCATATGGATCACGAGTGATTGTGAAATAACACCGGCCATGTTTGAAGTCCCAAAAGATACCGTTATATACTCCTGCGGCATTGAATATGCTGCCGGAGGCAGTGGTCAGGTGGCAGGAGAAGCCAGCCCCCAGTACACGGGTACGGGACGGTATACATTCGATAACGATTGCCGTTTGGTGGGTGTAGGGTATTATGACAAGGTTTTCAAGATCGTAGGTGGAGATGAAGCCTGTTACAAGATTATTCGCACCTGGTGTTTTGCCGACTGGTGTGACATAGGTGACGTGCCCCAGAAAGGTTCCTGGTGGCACAGTCCGAGATACAAAGGCAAGTACCTCAGTTATGAGCAAAAAATTATTCTGCGTGATACTACACCTCCCGTATGTCTTATTGAGGGAGTACCGGAGGTAGCCCAGGCTGAGGGCTGTAGCTACGATCTACAAACAGTAGTGCAGGTTATTGACGAATGTGGAGTGTTATACTATTCGTGGAAAGTCGTAGACACGGAATCGCAAACCGTCGTGGCTGATGGCCAGGGTGATCTGACTAGTAACCATCAGGGCCGTTTTGCTATTGAAGCTCCTGAACTACCAAGCGGAATATATAGTTTAAAGGTTCTGATCACCGATGAGTGCCAGAACGAAAGTATCTGTGATGTGCCATTTGAGGTGAAAGCTGCCAAAAAACCTGCTCCGGTCTGCCTGACCAGCCTCACTGTCGAATTAAATCCGATGGACCTTGACAACGATGGTGTGGCTGATACGGCTATGGCAGAGGTCAATGCGATCGCCTTTGACGTAAGTAGTACAGCAGCCTGTGGAAGCTCGGCCGCAAGCCTTAAATTCCTTATAGATGATGGTGAAGGAGAACCAGACTTACCTCCGGCCTCTGCAACCAAGTTGTACCTGGGATGTCAGGATGTAGGTATTCACCAGGTAAGAATGTACGTATCGGATGCGAGCGGAAACTGGGATTACTGTGATGTGCAACTTACCGTTCAAAGCAATATGGGTGGATGCAGTGAGACCATTGGAAACGGATCCGTTACCGTGAATACTACCAGTAAGGAGACCGTCAATTCATCGAAGATCAACCGCAATGATGGTACCGGAAAGGTACGGGTGTCAGGAGATGCCGGTCAAGTAAATAATTTATCCTCCTTTGAGGGTGAGGTAGTCCTGCGTCAAAATCGCCCCAACCCCTGGAAAGAAGCAACCATTATAAGCTTTGACCTTCCTCAGCAAACACATGTACAACTGAGTATCTATGACCTAACCGGAAGGGTTATCAAAGTTCAGGATGGATTCTACCCGAAAGGTTATCATGAATGGCATCTGGACCAACAGGACCTCAGTACTAATGGTGTATACTACTATAAACTCCAGACTGCTGGTTATTCGGAAGTGAAGAGAATGATCAAACTGGAGTAAACGTAACTGGTAGCTTAAATCCCGATATATCAAACTACTTCTGGATGGGGTGAAGCCCATCCTTATTCCAGGCATCAGCATACGGTAACATCAATTACCGATAGCTTTAGCTGCCGGGCCTCACCCATACCATAAGGGCTTTAGCCCAATTCTTCCCTGCAGGCAAAAACAGCTTTCTCCACCACAAAACTACCCGGAAACCATATTAAATCCCCCATCTGGTTCTATCAGTAGACGGTAACATCAATTACCGGTAGCTTTCGCTGCCGGGCCTCACCCATACCACAAGGGCTTTAGCCCAATGCTCCCCTGCAGATAAAGGCAACTTCCCCAACCACAATCCTACCCTCGAATAAGGTCATATCTCCTCAGTCTTGTCTATAAAGAAGCGGTCGACACAATCAATTACCGGTAGCTTTAGCTGCCGGTCCTCAACAATAACATCAAAGGGGCTTTAGCCCAATTCTTCCCTGCAGGCGAAAACAGCTCTCTCCACCACAAAACTACCCAACAACAGTATTAAATTCCCCATCTTGGGTTCAATCAGCATACGGTACCAGCAATTACCGGTAGCTTTCGCTGCCGGGCCTCAACAATAGTAACAAAGGGGCTTTAGCCCAATGCTCCCCTGCAGGCAACCCTTTATTGTCAAAAGCCCGCTTCCAATACAGTACATCAAGGGAACTCTGAAATTTTTAGATAGCTTCGCAGGATCATTAAATATGCCATGTTGAAAAAAAGACTGCTTTTTCTCTCCTGTATGATGCTGACAGGGATTTCGTTTGCAGGGATAACTCCCACCCGGCTGATCTGTGAGTTTCTCCCCAATCCGGATGTAGTCGATGTCCCTCATCCCAGGTTGGGGTGGGTCAATATAGCTGAAAGTCAGGAACGCGGGCAAACTCAGACGGCCTGGCAAATAAGAGTAGCATCCTCTGCCGTTCTGCTTGACCATCCGGACCTTTGGAATAGTGGCAAGGTGAACAGTGCTAAGAGTAATCAGATTCCGTACGATGGTACTGCTCTTACTTCACGGCAAGAATGTTGGTGGCAAGTGAGGGTGTGGGATCGCCGTGGAGAGGTTTCGGATTGGAGTGAACCGGCTTTCTGGAGAATGGGGTTGTTACATGAAAACGATTGGATGGCTGAATGGATTGGTGCCCCCTGGCAGGGTGAAGAAGCCATCCCTAAACCACCGGGCGGTCCTGACCAACGCACAAAGATTCTTCCACCACCTGCTCCCCTCCTGAGAAAGCCGTTTGCCCTAGAAAAAGAAGTGGAAAAAGCCGTAGCCTTTGTAACTGGTCTCGGTTACTTTGAGCTCTATCTGAATGGAGAGAAAGTGGGTAATGACCTGTTGGTGCCCAATCAAACCAATTATGGCAAACGCCCGGACCTTCCTGAAGCCCCTATACCATTACCTGACGATTTTCGCAAGTACAAGGTGATGTACCTGGCTTATGATGTGAAAGACCAATTGAACAGTGGCCCTAATGTAATAGGCGGAATACTGGGTAATGGATTTTACAATGCCCCCAAATATTGGTCGGGATCTTATGGATCTCCCCGGTTTCTGTGCCAACTTCATATCACCTACACAGATGGATCAGAAGAAGTAATTAAAAGTGATGAGAGCTGGAAAGCATCAAAAAGCGCCATTATGATGGACCTTGTCTATGACGGTGAACATTATGATGCTCGCAAGGAACAACCGGGATGGTGTAGTCCCGGATTTGATGATGGTGAATGGCAACAGGTAGCCATGCGCGAAGCACCCTATGGCCAGTTAGTGGCGCATACAGCTCACACTGACAAGGTGACATCTCAAATAACTCCGGTAGATATCGAGAAAATCGCCGATGGTCATTACCGCGTGGATTTTGGAGTTGAGATATCAGGAAGATTAAGATTGGTGGATGTAGAGGGTCCTTCGGGGCACAAGGTGGAAATAACCTACATAAGCAATATTTTCTCGGGTGACAATAGCTACATTTTCAATGGTGATGGCCCGGAAAACTATGCAGCTCGGTTTAACTGGTTTGTATTCAGTGCCGTGGAAATCCACAACTGGCCAGGGGAACTCAAGCCAGAACATCTGGTAGCCGAGGCTGTGAATACCTATATCGAAGAGACAGCGACTTTTGAAACTTCCAACCAACTATTCAATGACATCAACAAGATCTGGAAACGCAGTCAACTGGACAATATGCACGGAGGCATCGCCAGTGATTGTCCTCACCGTGAACGAAGTGGCTACACCGGTGATGCCCAGGTGGCATGTGTGACAGTGATGCACAATTATGATGCAAGATCTTTCTACAAGAAATGGATTGATGATATTCGGGAGGCTCAAATTGAGGAGACCGGATATGTACCCAATGGAGCTCCATGGCAACCTGGTTGTGGCGGTGGCGTAGCCTGGGGAGCAGCAATATGCATCATGCCCTGGGAATTTTATCTCCACTATGGAGACACCTTGATGCTGGAGGATAATTATGAAGCCATGAAGGGATATATCAGATATATGCAGCAATGGGTTGACGACAAAGGCATCATGTTCTCCCAGGCAAAGGGTCACGGACCGGAACCACTTAAATGGATGAATCTGGGAGAGTGGTCTGCACCGGGCAAAACTGTTCCTGACCATATGGTCCATACCTTTTATTTCTGGAGATGTGCAGATCTGACTTCCAAAGTAGCCGGGATAATGGGTAGTGACGAACAAGCTCAGCACTATCGAGACCTGGCAAAGAAAACGAGGGATGCCTTCCATGATACCTATTATGACCCGGACACAGGTAGTTACGGCAAAGCAGGAGGAAATATCTTTGCCCTCAGAATAGGTGTACCTCATGACAGATACGAAAAAGTGATCAAGGCCCTGGAGCAGGACATCGAGGACAATGACGGTCATCTGGATACAGGCATATTTGGCACTCAGTTCTTTTTCGAGACCCTATCTGACAACGGTCTCTACGATCTGGCCTTTACCGCTATGAACAAAACTACGGAACCCAGTTATGGCAGGTGGCTTGCCCTGGGAGCAACTACTACCCGGGAATCGTGGGACGAAGGTGGCTCCCATAACCATCCGATGTTTGGGGGTGGCCTGGTTTGGTTTTACCGGATATTGGCCGGAATGCAAGTCGATGAAACTCAGCCTGGCTACCGGCATATGGTATTCAAACCAACTATTACCGCTGATATACAAGAAGTAACCTATGAGAACCTGACACCATTTGGCCGGGGAGGAATAACCTGGTATTGGCAGAATGACCAATGGAAAGTAGATGTAACCGTACCGGTAGGTGCATCGGCTACCATCCACCTACCTGCTGACAGTGAGACAATCTCGGAAGGAAAAGTCAAAGCTGAAGATGCCACCGGTGTGACGCTGCGAAATGGACAGGATAATCAATCTGTATTTGAGTTAACCTCCGGTAAATATCAATTTACCAGTGCCTTGCCAAACGAATAGACTTTGGGTAACATGGTTTGCCTTCAAAAAGCAGCTGGTAGATATATGAATTTTCCAATTCGTTCGTTATGAGTCCAGTACCTGACTAGCCTCTTTGGCAAGGTAATTGAGCAATCAGAATAGCGCCAATGAATTTGTCCAGCGTCATTTGGGTATAGTCGGTTGGATTACTTACATTACATTTGCAACTAATTTGATCAGCAACGCACCATAGTCATCCCCTCAGACAAAATGCGTAGACTAGAGATGTTTCGACTTGTTTTTCCCCTTACTGCAGTACTCCTGTTATTGGTATCATGTTCCCATGATGTACAGCCACCCGTTCAAGTTGAAGTGGAAGTAAAGCCGACTTTGCAGTTTGCCGAACATCCTCCACAATTCGTTGCCAACTTCGAAGCAGATTTCCTCGAACAGTTCGACAAAGGCAAGGGGCCGGGTGCAGCGGTAGTGATTATCAGAGACAGCACCATCCTGTTGATGAAGGGATATGGACTTCGTGACACAGAAAGTGGTGACTCTGTGGATATTAACTCGGTTTTTCGCATAGCAAGCCTCTCAAAAGGGTTCAGTGGCGTGCTGGCGGGAAAGATGGTTGAAGAAGGTTGCATCAACTGGGAAGACAAAGTTTGTGAAAGCATCCCCGATTTCAGTTTACAGGATCCGGAGCATGCCCGCAAGATCACGGTAAAACATATTCTCTCCCACTCCTCCGGATTCATGAGACACGCTTATACCAACCTTATTGAGGAAGGATTTTCAATCAGTGAAATTGTCCCTTATTTTTCGGATCTGCCGGTTTTCGGACAGGTCGGAAAACATTTTGCCTATCAGAACGTAGCGTTTTCCTTTATCGAGGAAGTATTGAAAGACAAGACAGGTGATGAATTTTGCACGATCCTGGAGTCATCTATTTTTGACCCCCTGGATATGGTACAGGCATCCTGCACCTATGAAGACATTGTTTCCAATCCCAATGTAGCAAAGCCTCACTGGTATAGTTCACGAAGAGGTAAATATGTCCCTCGCCCCATCAAAGACCGGTATTACAATGTAGTTTCGGCAGGAGGCATTAATGCCTCTATTTCGGATATGGGAAAATGGTTGCATTTGCTGGTGGGAAACCGTGATGATGTAATCAGTGATGAGACGCTCGACTACGTATTTCAACCTCTGGTGAAATCCCACCGAAGAAAACACAATACCTGGAAAGGGGTCCGGGATTGTGCGTACGGCATTGGGTGGAGGGTTTTTGACTTTGAGGGCAGACCCATGGTCTATCACGGAGGTTATGTGGATAATTACCGCAGTGAGATAGTCATTGACCGGGAAGAAAAGTTGGCCATCTGCGTACTGTTTAATGCCCCGGTTTCAGTGGCTTCAAAGGTAGTGCCGCTCTTTCTTGATCATTACGAAATGAACCGGGAGGTGGCCAGTGTCAGCACTACCAAAATGGAGGAAACCTATCTTCCTTAGCCGGAAATCCTATTGGCTTGCAGGGACCCCATACAAAACATAAGCGGCAATATTGCAGGTGTCGTGCAGGGCACCACTGACAAAAGGTTCAGTTGAGGGCTTCCACACGGAAGGGAGTAGCGACTTGACCCTGCTAAAAAGAATTTCACCTTCAGCAATTTCCTGAATGTGATTTTCTGCCACTTTCAATTGCAACAAAGTTCCCCTGAGCAAATCAATCATTAATTCTGCCTCATTGGGATTGTGACTACCTCCAAAACTTCTTTCCAACTGAAGTACCTGGCCTGCCCTCGAAAGGTGAAATGGAGTCTGTTCCTGGTGTACTTTCGTTTCCATGGTAAGACCATATTGCTCCATTAAGCTTTCCAACTCCAATTGTATTTTTTGCCGAAAACCATTGATCGCTTCATCTGAAGCAGCCCGCAGGTCGATACTAAATCGGGTTCTAAAAGATCTGGTGAAAAATTGAATCGGCTCCATTTGCCACTCGGATATCTGCTCTCCTCCCTGCTCAATGGCGGCACTCAAATGATTAACCAAAAAAGCCTGCAAGCCAAGCATCAGATAATCACGAGCACTCTCTGAAACCTGATTGTTAATAAGCGCCAGGGTAACGGATGCTGAAGCCGCGATCACATTTCGATTGACTCCCGGATTGATATCCACATCACCAATGACGGCCATCAGATCAGTGTTGTGTTTCCGGTTATATTCCTCGACTATTTCCCTGAAGTAAAGGCTAACCCTGGATATCCCCACTACAGGATCTTTTCGGTCCTGCATCCGGGTGGCTCCGGCATGGTTCTTTTCTCCCAGCAGGTCAACCCGAACAACAAATCCAAATTCACTGGCCAACTCAGATCGATCACTTCCCTCCACAATGCCGACAGTCAGTCTGATATCATCAGTAGCCGAAAGTGCATGACTCCTCATACGGGTTACCATGTCCAGTGCTGCCTGTTCTGCATACTCCCCCGACAAGACAAAGTCCTCCTGGTGGATACCCATAATGGTATCAACCAGGGCCAGGGGAATTCCTTCCTCATCCAGAACTGGTCCCTGCTCAATATGCCGTTCGTAGGTATGTGGCGTATAAAACAATTCAGGATCCAGACATCTATCCAGTAGATCTTGTGTTGTATAGGCACTAGTCAAATCGATCGCAAGGGTGAGACTACCACGTCTCTGCTGCAGCGAAAGAGTGGTCAGTAACTCTACAAGTTTATCTTCAAAAGTCTCACCCTCACTATTTACCATTTGATAGATCTCTGACAGCTGTGCCTGACCAGCGACAGCGGCACTTCCAGGCATAGAAACTCCATGGCCGGTAAAAGTCATTTCTTCACCTATGTAGGCCGTGACGATTAGTGGGGCCTTATACATGCCGTCATTTCTCTCATTAGCGAAATATGTTTCCACATCATTCAGAACATGGGCCACCTCTATCCCGGACAATACCCCCAGGCGGCCATCAAATTTACCGGCATCATTGACTGTATCTACGTGCGAACATATACAAAGAGCCCGATTACGTACAGACTGCAGATTATTTTCATGATCGTAACGTACTCCATGAATATTACCCACCTTGTCAACATAAACTTGAAGACCCGCCAGATTCATTTGTTGAATCAATTCAATAACCACATCAAAATACTGAGGATTGAAAGCCCGTGCATCAAGCACTCCATGAGCATCTCTGCTTAACACCGCTAAGGTCTCAATCCTTTGCCGAAGTCTTCCGGCAATTCCGAAAGCCCGGGGCAAAAACCGCTCGTTGATCACTATGTCCTCCAGGGTCAAACCACGGTCCTTCCATTGTAGCCATTGCCTGAGAGCCCGGTAGTAGGAAACCGTATTTTCTACAATAGCCAATGGCTCCAGTTGTTTTTCAGACCATAGGGCATCATCATGTATGACCTGCACTACCTGCAAATAATCCACGGCATTCTCCAGCTCACTCCTTAAATGAACCACCCTGCCCTGGCGTTCCTTACGGGCAGCTATCATCTCCGCGAGCAAGTTATAAAAGAGGTCTCCCTGTCCGGTCCTGGAACGCTGTATCCAGTCCTGCTCCGTGTGGAAGAAAAGGTTGTTGGCATAGGTCCAGGTCTCCGGATCACCCAGGGTATTCTTTTCAGCTTTATTCAGTGACCGGATTACCCTAGGGTCGTTTACCTGGTGCTCGGTAATATTTGGATTGATCAACTTCAGCTCTCTGCGATGTGCACTGGTCAGTGCCTCCATGTGTAGCTTGAAATTGGCAAGTGGCGATGCACTAAAGATGAGGGCCTCATCGTCAGAAAGTACTTCTCGTATTTCATCAAAGTCTATCAACCGGTTGGGATTGAGTGTTGGATCCAACACCAGATCGATGGTCGTATCATAGATGTCATCCCAAAATGTGACAATAGTAAAAACGTGACTCCTTGCCTTTTGAAACTGAATTTCCTTCACATGATTCAATATGAACTCACCAGCTCGCAAGGTGTTTTCCTCAGGGTTTACACCAATGCCCTGATCCTCTAACATCTTTAGTAAAGTCGTTTGGTGAAAGTCTTTGGGATGGTATAAGGGATTTTGCAAAACCAGGGCATGCGGTCTTTTGGTATAGTCCTTTTGTTCCAGCATCTCATTTCCCATATCCTTTTCCATGATCATACCTCTTTTCAAGGCATATGCAGGTACTCCCATGCGGACTAACTGGTCCAAAATGATACTACATTTCTTGCCGCAACCAAATTCAGCTATCGTATAGGGCAAGGCCACATAAGTGAGAATGATCTTAAGAATCTTGTCAGATTCACGCAATAGTGGCAGACCGGAAGCCTGATCGAAGTCAATGACCAGGCTGAGTGTCTCGGAATGGGATTGAGAAAGATTCATATAGATCTATTTGTTTAGGTGGTCGTCAGATCTCACAAGACCCAGAATATCCTCAGCTGCAGATGAAATTCTCGACAGGGTTTCTTCCAGGATGTACCTGGACTGATCGAGCTGCTGGGGTTGATCTCGACGACAGAAATAGCTATGAATAGAACGACGGTATCGATCGGTTTTATTATTAGTTCCCCCATGCCAGGTATGCGAATTGAATACTACAACCGTTCCTGCTGGTGCCTTGATCGTTACCTCATCCGGATGTGTATCCCACGGATCATCGAGTTCATCCTGTGGAAGTTTACCATGCTTGTGTGTCCTGGGCACAACTCTGGTAGGACCGTTTTCAGCGGTAAATTCATCCAGCAGCCATATGGTATTACAAACTTTAAAATCACCCGGATCCACAGCCTCATGCCAATCCACATGCAATTTTTGGGCACCCTGACCAGGTTTAGCAGCACGATAATTCAGTGATGACAACTTAAAGTCATTACCCAATACATGAGCAACGGCTGCCAAAACCCTGGGATGGGTATAAAAGAGATCGAACACAGATCCTTTATTGACCAGGTCTGCCAACCGGTCAGCACCCTCCTCTTTGGGATGCCTGATATAGGGAGAATCAAACAGCTCAGAACCTGCCTTCTCCCCTTCAACGGAAACCAATTCATGAATGCGTCTACGAACCTGCTCCAGTTGATCGTCATCCAAAATCGGACCTAAATCCAGGTACCCATTTTCATCCAGAAATGATTTTTCCTCTGTAGTCAGCAGATCATCACTGACACCTAATTCATCCAAAGTTTGTGGCTTCATTTGATAGTCATCCAGTTTGTGTGAAAGATATATAAAGCGCCCCGCGAATCAAAGACAGTACAACCTAATTTGAAAAAGCTGTTATCTTACCGATACTATGACTTGCATAAGAAAGTCAGCATCAATAATGCTGTACCGTTTAATGAAGGATCATTTCACAGGAGCAATTAAACAGCTATTATGAAAATTGCTATCCTGGCCGATCCCGTGGACACACAACAGGCGGGCATACATTCTTTCACAGTCATGGCCATCAAGGCCCTGATTCGTAACCGTGGTAGTCATGAAATCATTTTGATCAGGCAGAAAAAAACAGATGAATTTGAAAATTGCACTCAATATGTAGTGAAAGACAAGGCCTTCCCTCCCGGATATGATGCCCTCCGCATTTTCCATATGATACCCAGACTCGTTGGTAGACTAAACGTTGATGTAGTGATTCATCCAGCGCACTTTGGACCCTTTAATATACCGGCCGGTATTAAACGGGTGACGATCATGCACGATCTCAGCTTTCTCATCACGCCTCAGTATCACAGGTGGCACAGCCAGTTTCTGCAAAGGCTGTTTATCCCCCGGATTTTTCGTCAGGCAGATTTAATAGTGACCAACTCAAAATATACCACGCACACAATTGTGGAGCGATATCCGCAATATCAGGAGAAAACTGAAACGCTGTTACTGGGCAAGAACCCCGCCTACTATCCGGACGAATCCCGATCAGAGCTCCTGAAGATGGGAATTGATGCCTCTTATATCCATTTCCTGGGAACCATAGAACCGCGGAAAGACCTAAAGACCCTCCTGGAAGCGTATCGACTGGTTCGGGCACAATCCCCGCACCAGCACTTTCTTTTGGTCATTGCCGGAGCAAGGGGCTGGAAGAATAAAACTTTTGAAGAGGCATATCACCAACATCCATATCGCGAAGACATTATCCTGCCCGGCAGGGTCTCGATCGAAGCTGCCAGGCAATTGCATACGCATTCACTGGGTTTGATCTACCCCAGTTTGTTTGAGGGATTTGGCCTGCCGATCCTGGAAGCGTTCAGCTGTGGAGCTCGTGTGATCACGGCGGATAATACAAGTTTGCCGGAGGTAGGTGGTAGTGTTGCTCATTATTTCAAAACAGGTAATGCCGAAGAATTGGCTGATCTCATAGCGGAAGTCATTGATGAATCAGCATCAGTTGTCTATAAGCAACAAGCTCTGGACTGGTCCGACAGCTTTTCCTGGGATAAATATGCACGGTCCCTGCTGGAGAGAATTGAAACACTGGAAAACTGAATCAGAATCAAATAATAAATGAAGATGATTGCCCGAATGTTATCGTTAAATACCAGATTATTTCCTAATCAGGTTGCCTGTATATTTCTGATCACCATGTTGTTCACCGGATGTGGTACAGCGGAAGTACCGGAATTCGAACCAGCCACGATCACGATTAAGGGTGATTGCTTTATCGACGAGCATGGAAGAGAAGTCATTCTCAATGGTATTAACGTTGTGAATAAATCCCCGGAGGACAACTATTTATTTCAGGGTGGACCTGAATTTTATCAAACACTGGCAGCCTGGGGTTTCAATTGTATCCGCTTCATAATCATCTGGGATGGTCTGGAACCGGAACCGGGTGTATACAATGAGTCCTATCTGTCCGAAATTGACAAAAGAATTGACTGGGCTGCAGACAACGGGATCTTCGTTATCCTGGATATGCACCAGGACCTATTTAGCGTCAAATACAGTGACGGAGCACCTGACTGGGCTACCCTGGATGAAGGCAAGCCCCATGAAACCGGTGCAGTCTGGAGTGATGCCTATATGCTGAGTGAAGCTGTCCAGACCGCATTTGATCAGTTCTGGGCTGACAGTCCGGCGCCGGATGGGATCGGTATTCAGGAACACTACGTCAGATTATGGCAACACGTGGCAGCACGGTATGCAGCAAATCCTGCCGTTATTGGATATGACATTATGAACGAGCCCTTTCCGGGTAGTGTCGCCATGGAGATAACCCCCACCTTGCTATCTGCCTTTGGACAACTGGTGTATGAACAAACCGGGGAAGTACCTTCAGAAACGGAACTCATGGCTGCTTTCGCTACCGAAGAAAACCGAACCCGCTCCCTGGAGTTACTAAACACCAGAGAAAATTACGCCCGGGTAATTGATGCCATAGAACCCCTGGTTAGCAAGTTTGAGACCGGGCAGCTTCAATCCATGTACCAACGAGTGGCATCTGCCATCAGAGAGGTAGACAACAGTCACATACTCTTTCTCGAACACAGTTACTACGGCAACCTGGGTGTTAGAAGCAGTATCCGACCGACTCAATTAACTGATCGCAGTCCTGATCCGTTAATAGCATATGCTCCACATGCCTACGACCTCACTACCGATACCAGGAGTGCCGCAGCGTCCAATCCCGTGCGGGTTAATTTAATCCTGGACCGCATAGCAGAAAAAGGTGATGAAATGGAAGCACCGGTATGGCTGGGAGAATGGGGCGCCTATTACAGCCATGATGATGCCATTGTGCCAGTGGCTCAAAATGCTATCCGGCAAATCGAAAAGCATCTTTTTAGTCATGCCTACTGGTCCTATGATCAAGGCACAGAGGAGAATGCCTATTTTAAGCAGGCCCTGCTTCGCCCCTACCCCGCCTATGTGAATGGTCAGCTGGTCAGCTACAGTTATAATCCATCATCCAAAACTTTTGAGATGGAATGGAGGGAGGATGCAGACATCAAAGCTCCCACTGCTATTTTCATCCCCTGGTTCTCACGGCTGGACACAAATCAAATTGAGGGAGTCTTTGAATTACAGCATTTGATCAATTCAGATGCCGGCTGGATCTATATTCTTCCTGACAATCAGAGCAGTCAACGCAAATTGACATGGATCAATGTCAATGAGATCCATTGGTGGGATAGTTATTGTAAGACAGTGATTCCATTTCGTCGATATTGGGGCTTTCTCGGTCAGAATTCGGTTCAAATGGAAGGATTGATATTGGCGAGACTCGCGGCATGCGTCCCTGAAACATTCCGTGGAAAAATTCCTACAACCGTTACATTCGTCACATCATCCTTGTTCTCATCAGTGCAGAACGCATCTCGATAGACTTATTTTGACTCTTGGTCCGATGCAGAGAATACCGGATTCGCTACTTACAAGGATGTTGAGATATGTGTCGATTCTCTGAGTTTATCTCAAATTGCGTTCAAAAAGGATGTTTGAGCATTGTCCTCATGACTTTGATGGCAGTTTCAAGCACTGCTGTCTTCAGTGGTGAGCCAACCTGCCTGTTTGACGACCCCGATCTCTGCTTGAAGTGTGATTCCATCAGTTCAGGATGTGATGACTGTTGCGGGATCCTTGACGAAGGCTGTTTTTCATCGAGTTCTCCTTACCTGACAGGGAACTGGGGAGGAGTTCGAACTGATCTCGCTGAATCCGGGATCAATTTTCAGGCAGATTTAACGACCTTCAACTT
>JAUILF010000551.1 GCA_030433135.1 Bacteroidia bacterium
TCATCGCTGATGAGCCGAAAGTACGCAATTGTTGACATAGAAACCTCAGGTGGTCAGGCCAGGAGGGATAAAATTATTGAAATTGCGATTGTTGTCTACGATGGAGAACAAATTCTGGATGAATTTGAGTCATTGATCAATCCGGGCAGATCCATATCCGGGCAGATCACCATGCTGACCGGTATTACCAATGAGATGGTAGCAGATGCTCCCCGCTTCTATGAGATAGCGAAAAGGGTAGTGCAGATGACCGAGGGCTGCATTTTTGTAGCTCACAATGTCCGCTTCGATTACACCTTTATCAAAAAAGCATACGAGAGTCTAGGTTATACCTATACTCGAAAACAACTATGCACTGTCAGGATGAGCAGAATGCTGAATCCCGGTTTGCGCAAGCATGGTTTAGATGCATTGTGCAAGCATTACAAGGTGATAGTAGACCCGAAGGAAAGACACCGGGCCATGGGGGATGTGCGTGCTACTCTTGAAATTTTTCAACAGATGTTGTCGGTTCAGGAGGGACCGGAAGCCATTGACAGGATAGTCAATTATGGCATCAAGACTTCAAGACTGCCCGCAGCGATATCACTGGAGCAATTACATGCCCTCCCAGAAGTCTGCGGTGTATATTATCTGCATAATACATTTGGTGATATCATTTATGTTGGTAAAAGTATCAATATCAAAAAGCGGATTATGCAGCATTTTGCCCAAAACTCGGCAAAGGCCAGCAAACTACAGCAACGAGTTGCGGATATTACCTATACAGCTACTGGAAGCGAACTGGTAGCGCTCTTGCTGGAAGAACAGGAAATCAAACGCCTTCAACCGGAAGTGAATAGGCAATTGAGGAAAAGGTTGTTCCCATTTGCACTGTACTTTTACCATGATCAGGATGGATATATTAACATCTGCGCTGAAAAGATTAAGAAGAAAACGCCTGCCGGGTACCAGATCATAAAGGAGTACCCCAAGTTGGCTTATGCCAGGGGACATCTGCAAGCTATGATCGAAGAGTTTTCCTTGTGTCAGCATAAGTGTGGAGATAAAACGGGGATTGGAGCGTGTTTTCCTTTCAGAATTGGGCAGTGCCGGGGGGCGTGTATAGCTGAAGAGTCCTGGTCCGAATACAACCAGAGAGCTGAAGAAGCAATCGAATATTTGCGCCGTACGGTAAAGGACAGCTTTGTACTTGTGGATTCAGGCCGTGAAGTCACTGAGAAATCTGTAGTGGTGGTGGACAAGGGACAGATTGTAGGGTATGGTTACATTGACGCAGGGACCGTTATACAACATCGTGAGGAATGGTTTGATGTGGTAAGTCCCATAAGGCATACACGGGATGCACAAAGAATCGTGCATTGGTATATGAAAGAAAAGAAAATGGAGAAAGTGATTCCGGTGTAAATTGATCTCCCGGATGCAGGGAGCAGAACCTACCTGTTTGAATTCATACCTCTTAGATAAAATTCCTATTTTCAGGCTCGCTAAATTAGAATCACTGGATTCTGATTTTGCGTACTAAATACTGCTGACGATGAGTGCCAACAAATATCAGAAATACTGGAATACTAATCTTCGCTACCTGGCCATTCTACTTTTTGTATGGTTCATATGCTCTTATGGTGCCGGAATACTTTGGGCGGATCAGTTGAATGAAATCAGATTAGGTGGTTTTAAATTGGGTTTTTGGTTTGCCCAACAGGGATCGATATATGTGTTTGTGATTCTCATATATGTTTATGTCCTTCTTATGAATCGACTGGACCGAAAGTATGATGTAAACGATTAAATCCTGATCTCGAATAATGGAAGTACAAACCTGGACCTTTATCATAGTTGCGCTTACGTTTGCCTTGTACATTGGCATTGCCATTTGGTCGCGTGCCTCATCTACCAGTGAATTTTATGTAGCTGGAAAGGGTGTTCATCCTTTGACCAACGGGATGGCTACCGCTGCGGACTGGATGTCAGCAGCTTCGTTTCTGTCCATGGCCGGACTGATCTCTTTTATGGGGTATCAGGGGGCTCAGTATCTGATGGGTTGGACAGGTGGTTACGTGCTGCTGGCATTGCTGCTGGCACCTTACCTGCGAAAGTTTGGAAAATATACCGTTCCGGATTTCATCGGGGAGCGCTACTATTCTCAGACGGCACGGCTGGTGGCTTTGATTTGTGCCCTTTTTATATCCTTTACTTATGTGGTAGGACAAATGAAGGGAGTAGGAGTTGCCTTCTCTGCCTTTCTGGGCATTAAGTTGAAGTGGGGAGTAATTATCGGAAGTAGTATCGTTTTCTTCTATGCGGTTTTGGGGGGCATGAAGGGAATTACCTATACCCAGGTGGCTCAGTATTGTGTTTTGATCTTCGCGTACCTGGTACCCGCTATATTTATCTCGGTTCTGATGGTTGATAATCCGATTCCTCAATTGGGACTGGGTGGAGCATTAGAAGATGGCACTTACTTATTGGACAAGTTAGACCAGGTACTGACCGATTTGGGTTTTGCCGAATATACGACCTCTCACCGGGGCAAGGCAGATCTGTTCTTTGTAACGGCTGCACTGATGTTGGGAAC
>JAUILF010000149.1 GCA_030433135.1 Bacteroidia bacterium
TTTTTGCGCCACCAGGTCCATGCCTGACAGAGATGACAATTCATCTGCCTCAGATTGTAACAAAGCGGCAAGGTTAGAGGTAAACCCGACCGTTACAATTACCACACTGTTATCGGGTTGGTTTGCCAATAACTCCCGGTAAATATCAACCGCCGGAGGATAGACCTTTTTTGTACTTAGATTCGGGAAAAACCGGTTAATCAAAGAATCATTCCAGTTGTTTCCTGCTATGAAATCCGGAGCTGATTCGGGAGGTATTCCAACAGGAAGATCCGGTTGCCCGAAATACCGGTTCAGTCCTTTAATGACAGGAGCAACAGCCGGATGATGGTCACTAGCCAATGTCGCCAGAATTTCGCACTCACCTTTTGCGGCCAGAGCATGTAACACTGCCAGGGCACCCACATCATCATAATCGGGTCCCATGTCGGTGTCAAAAATGATTTTTGTGACTTCGTTCACCCCGGGTTTCCACAAAGCCTGAGACTGGCTACCCGATTGTCCTGCCGATCTCCAGGGGACACCCACCGCGAGCACGAATACAATGAGTAACCTGAGTTTTATGCCAGTCATATTCCCTTTCATACACCTGCCATGATGATTAAACAAATTCCGACGACAAATAATACAAACATGCTCAGTATCAGATTTTTCACTGTTTTTGAGCCCCCTTCAAACTCCTTCCAGATGAGAACTCCCCAGAGGGCGGCCACCAGGGTGGCTCCCTGTCCTAGTCCATAGGATACTGCAGGGCCTGCCTTCCCGGCAGCTATCAGGTTAAACAGGTTACCCAGAGCCCAAATGGAGCCACCCAACACACCTACCAGGTGAATGGATAATTTGCCCTCAAAATAAGTCTTGTAACTAATGGGTTCTCCTTCAAGGGGTTTTCGCATCAATACCGAATTGAATATGAGGTTGCTCAACAAGATCCCCAGAGAAAAAATTACAACTGCAGTATATGCCGTCATCTTACCACCCTCCGGGTTGGCAACATTGACCAGGTCCATGGAAGAAGCAACAAACGGATAGAACAGCGACATCAGGACACCTGCAATGACAGAAACTATTATCCACTTGGTACTGGCGGAACCGGATGAAGCTGTTGTTTTTCGATAAGCAATGGCATTGATGATGATAGCTGCAACAATCAACATTACCCCGATGGCCAGCAAAGCAGGATTGCCTTTATCGACCAGCAGATAGTTGAATAGTACGCCCAGAATTAAAGCAATGCCGATCCCGATCGGGAAAGCCACAGCCATACCAGCACCTGCAATGGCAGCCGTCAACAATATATTGGCGAGGTTAAAAATGACACCTCCCAAAAGGGCATTCTTGAGGTTATCTGTCGATACTTGCCCTATGTCTTCCAGGAAAGACCGGCCATCCGCACCAAAACTACCCAGGGTTAGTGCCATGATCAGCGAAAACAATAAAATTCCGATGACATAATCCCAATAAAACAATTCAAACCTCCATTTGCCCTGTACCAGTTTCTGAGTATTGGCCCAGGATCCCCAGCACAACATGGTAATAAAACAAAAGAAAACTGCCAGTGAATAACTTTCAACGATGAACATGGCCCGGTGTGATTATTTGATGTGATTCAATATGACTTCCTTACGATATGGCATAGCTGACTGGGCCCCCATACGCGTTACCACAATGGCTGCAGCGTCACAGGCAAAACTCACGGCATCTTCAAGGGCTTTCCCTTCGGAAAGTGCTACTACCAGGGCTCCATTAAAGGCATCCCCTGCTGCAGTAGTATCTACCGTAGCAACCTCCCGGGCAGCAATATGTGACCAGGATACTTCATCCAGAACAACTGCTCCATTTTTCCCCAGGGTGATAACCACCTTTCCAACACCTTTTTCTCTGATGACTTGAGCAGCTTCCACGGCATCTTCGATACTTTGGATATTTCTGCCAGAAAGCATTTCAGCTTCTTTGACATTGGGGGTGATTACATCGATATATTCGAACAGATCCATTACTTTCTTATTCACCGGTGCCGGATTGAGGATTACCTGAATACCCCGTGATCTGGCATAGCCCAGAGCCTCTTTTACAGTGTCCATCGGGATCTCCAGCTGAATCAACATGTACCCGATATCCTCGTGCTTTTTCAACACCTGGAGTACATCTCCCGGCAACAGTCGTGCATTGGCTCCGGGAGCCACCACGATACTATTTTCACCGACCTCATCAACGGTTATCAATGCCACACCGGAAGGTTCTTCACCGTCGGGTGTCAATCCTGAAATATCAATGCCCTCTTCTTCGAACAATTGTACAGACTGTTTACCAAAGACATCATCTCCAATCCGTGATACAAACACTACTTTTCCTCCCAAACGGGCAATGGCAACAGCCTGATTAGCACCTTTGCCACCCGGATTCATAAAGAAATCCCCACCAAGTACCGTCTCACCAGGAACAGGTATGTGGCCGGTCTTTACTACCATGTCCATATTGGTGCTTCCAACAACAATTATTTTGTTATTCTCAATCACGCTCTAGAATATTTTATCAGGTAAACATCTTTGAAAATAATCTTTCAATCTGCCAAACCATTACCAATTATTTTGATTTGCTATAATTATAATTTATCTCAACTTCGTCTCAATACTTAGTAATCATTTGTTTATCTGTTACTTATCTTGTCTTAAAATGGTCTAATTCAATAATTTTAATCTATTTGAGCTAATGAATCGCAGTTTGATTTCATTGGTAAGATCGATGTCAAGTGCCGAAAAACGAGCATTCAGACTACATTGCAAGCGTCAAAGTGGAAGCCGGACCTTTATCAGGCTCTACGAAATCATCCAGTCCACACAACCACCCGATGCCGATCGGATAGTCCGGACATTTCAAGCAGAATTTCCAAAGAGCTCTACTGCAACCACCGGTCAATACTTGATGCAATTGATTACGGATACATTGGTGATGCAGAAAATCAAAAGGGACACATCCTTCCAGGCACAGTTTAATATGATGAGGGCCCGGATACTTTTTGAAAGATCTCTCCCTGATGATGCACTGAAGGAAATTAGAAAAATCAGAGCCTCTACGGAAGCGAATGATCTGTATCAGCTCTATTATATGGCCACCCGGGAAGAACTAAACTATCGAACCCAGAACCAGGAGGTACTCCTAAGTGAAAAGCAGTTGATTTCAATGCAGTCAAGTGCAAAGAATGCTCTGGATGCAACCCGACAAATCCACGAGCACTACAGTCTATATGAGCTACTGACTCATCGGCTTAACCGGGTAAAATGGGATCAAAAACAGGTTCATGACCTGATCCTCACCGAACTAAGCCTGGTTACAAGAAGAGGTAACAGAAGCTTTGCCTCTCAAAAGCTTCATCTGTTGTTTCAATCCTTTTTCTTCACACACACCAGGGACCATAAGTCAGCACTACGAACTTTCGAAAGTCTGATTCATTTGTTCGAAACCCATATGCAGTATTGGGGTAATCCACCCTATGATTACTTATCTACACTGGAAGGCATCTTATATAATCTGAAGACCCTGGGAAAATATCAGGAGATGGAGATTTATATTGCTAAAGTCAGGAATCTTCAGGGCTCCTATGGTTCAGAACACTTTGCAACCTCATGTCAACAAATCATAGTACTTAACATCCTGCAATTACACCTTGCTGATCAGGCTTACGGAAGAGCTCTGGATACGATTGCAGCCATGGAAGCTGGTATTCTGAAAAAGCATGGTATCAGTGACTATACCCGGTATGTACAGATTCAATTTTATGTAGGACTTACCAAGTATCATCTGGACAGATGGTCGGACGCCAAAAAACATTTAGCCGAAGTGGAGTTGACCCCGGGAGTACATGAAGAAATGCTAAAGGCTGCATGTCTGATCACCATGATCATAGATTACCAACTACATAACTTTAACTATCTGGAACAAACCATCCGAGCTTACAAGAGAACAGCACGCAAAAAAGGTCGTTTATTACTTACCGAAAAATGGTTGATGAATACCATCCTGTTCGATCCGGATAGAAAAAGCAAACCACAAAGACATCTCTTCAGAAAGAGAATGATGTCAAAAATGCAAGAGAAAGAATTAGACAGGAAGGAACAACAACTGTTGGATTATTTTCCTTTTCACACCTGGATGGCAGGTAAGTTGAGTTGATGGTGGATCATGCACTGTTTTCAGTTACTATTTGTATCCAGACCATTTATTCTTCGAATTTCCTTTATGTCAAGGAGATCTTTCGGTCGGGAAGCCCGCAATTTACTTTCAATGAGATCCTCGAGTGCTAATACCCGCCATCTGAAAACGGGATGATCGTCTATGCATGCGATCTCAGCATCAGCAAAAGCTTCATCGAAGGATTTTCCTATCGAAAATTGAGTAATCAACTCCAGCGTGAGCTCTTCAGGCGAAAACTTTACCGAAATATTCTGTTCACGGGATTTCACTTTTTCAGGAAAGTCATCCATTTTAAACCCCATCTGCCGAAAAATCGAAATCAATTTTTGCAAATTCTCCGGATCCATGTCAATCCAAAAATCGACATCTGCCGAATGTCTTTGATAACCATGAAAATTTACAGCACCCCCCCCTATCATTATCATTCGTACATTAAACTCATTAGCCAGTCTAAGGAAGGTGTTTATATCTTCTTTCCATTGGTTCACTTCGATCTATGGTCTTTTAATAATGAAATTGTCCTTTGACTTTTGCTGATTTTTAGTAGGAAACTTGCGCAAGTTGTACATCATATCCAGAAACAGGTAAAATCTCTCCTCCGGCTTTAATGCCAAAAAATACTGTTCCTGGTCTGCATTACTTTCTTCCTTGCTTCTAAATTCAATTTTCATTTCCAGGTCTATATACTTTGCTTAAAGGTATCTCATTTGGAACTGCCTCACTAAATTTATCAAAAAAGCAACAATGCTGCCACTGCAGCTGTTGGCACTGAGTGCATCCTTCTGATCTAATTAAATCTTATCAAATCTATGTTACAGCCCATCCTATCCATTACTTTTTGGTTAATCATCCTGATCTTTCCTGAGGTCAGCTATGCCCAAGAAGCCGAATGGAATTTGAGAAGAGACAAAGAGGGTATACGAATCTATACCCGACAAGTGACAGACTCTGACCTGGATGAGTTCAAGGCAGTTGTAGCTTTGGAGGTTCCGGTTCAAACTCTGGTTAAGACACTTCAGGACATTGATCATATGCAGGACTGGGCACCAAATTGTAAAGAGTCCAGGTTGTTACAGTTGAATAACAACGAACAATATCATTATGTGATCTCCGAGGCTCCGTTTCCCATCCAGGACCGGGATTCATATTACTATTTCCATTACGAGGATGTGAATGAGGGTGTAAAGATCAAAATGAAGGCATTGCCTGACTATCAACCTGAGGAAGAGGGCATGACCCGGATTCCATACCTTGAGGGATACTGGCTATTTGAATCCATGGCAGACAATCAAACCAGGGTCACTTACCAGGTACATGCCGATCCGGGAGGTTCCATCCCTGCCTGGCTGGCCAATTCAGTGGTTGTGGATTCACCCTTCAAAACGCTGAATGCTCTCAGGGAATATCTCAACTGATGGATGATAGAATTTGGGAAGAAAAAAGTGGTCCCACAAGGGCTCGAACCTTGGACCCCCTGATTATGAGTCAGGTGCTCTAACCAACTGAGCTATGGGACCGGTGCTTTATTAAAGCGGTGCGCAAAGTTATTAAAATATCCGGTCAAAATAACAAGGTCTGTAACCAAAAAAGTACTTTCGAAAGTCAACAGGAACTACGATGTTAGAAGTATACCACGAAGCGTTTATCACCGAAATCAGACGCCGACTTATTGGTGAGTGTCAGGAAAGAACCCTCAAATGTCTTGATCTTCTGTCAGAAGAGGAGATCTGGTACCGACCCAATGAACTAAGCAACAGTGTGGGAAACCTGGTATTGCACTTGTGCGGTAATGTCAGGCAGTGGCTACATTCCACGTTGGGAGGTATTCCGGATACCAGGCAAAGGCAAAGTGAGTTTGACCAGCGTACGGCTATACCCGCCAGCGAACTCAAGAATATGATACAGCAACTCATGTTGCAATCAGACAAAATACTCAAGAACACTACTCCTGCAATGCTCATGGATACTTATTCGGTTCAGGGTTTTGCAGAAACCGGCGTATCCATCCTGGTACACATTACAGAGCACTTCTCCTACCATGTAGGACAAATTACCTACTTTATCAAGGCTCATAAATCCCTGGACACAGGATATTATGAAGGACAGGACCTTGATGCTACCAGCTAAAAGGATCCACAAATTCCAAATTATCGTCTTTCATAAGAACTATTGTTAACAAGCTCATGTAATCCGGTCTGCATTGTCCCTGATAAAGGAACTCCAGTCATTGTACTTTTTCTGACCATGACTATGCCGGCCATTCTGAAAATGATGGCAAATAGCCGTTGCCAGTGCATCCGTAGCATCCAAAAGAGTCAGATCGACTTCATCTTCCACAAGTTGATTGACCATAGCTGCAACCTGTTCCTTGGAGGCATTGCCTTTGCCAGTCACTGCCAGCTTTATTTTTTTAGGTGAATATTCCTGCACCGCTATATTACTATGAAGGGCTGCGGCAATCGCCACACCCTGGGCTCTCCCCAATTTGAGCATGGACTGTACATTTTTGCCGTAGAAAGGTGCTTCAATAGCCATATCCTGGGGATCGAAATTTTCGATGATTCTTTCAATTTTCACGAAAATCTGATGTAGTTTTTCCTGATGAGATCCCAGTCTGTGCAGTTTAAAAACCCCGTGTACAAGAAGGTGTAGCTTCTTATTTCGTACTTCCACCACTGCATATCCGAGATTATTGGTACCCGGATCAATTCCTAGTATTCGCATGGGAATATTTCCCGGTGAAGATATTAAATTCATTCGTAATTTGAATAACCTTAACAATACTCCTCACAGTCTGAATTTGGCATCAGCTTTCTCCGGGTCCTTGAAAACGCATAGTTCCCAACGGAAAAAATCGATGTGGAGGCCATGGTATCCCTAACTCAACAGGACAATCGAAAACATAAATCAGGCTGGCTGCAGACTTACGTATGCAGTTGATAGTCAAAATAATAAGTCTGCGATTTGAACCAATTAGAAGCAAGGTGAGTTATGATTGGAAGCAATTAACAGAAAATAATGTGCATGATGCGGCATAGTATTCGTTATACAACAAAACACAACTAGTATACCATGCAATTGGCTAAGTGGCACATATTAGTATTATTTCTAATCCTGACCAGTTTCCAGGGCAGGGATCGGAGTCTTACTGATTTTTCGGAGCTAAACCCATGCAGTACTGAAAACAATGTATTTGTAGAGGGTGAAAAGATGGTCTACAAAATATACTACAACTGGAATTTCATTTGGATAGCAGCGGGAGAAGTTACGTTTCAAGTGAAAGAAAAAGATCATCAATATCATCTTTCTGCAATGGGCAGAACCTTTGACTCGTACGATTGGATATTTAAGGTTCGAGACTACTATGATAGCTATGTAGCTAAAGCAGATTTGCGACCTTTAAGAACTATCCGTAAAGTTCACGAAGGCAATTACCGGCTATATGACGATGTCACTTACATCCATGATCAGTCCATGGCCGTCTCACGCAAGGGAAAGTCAGAAGATGATTTGGAAGAGGCACAAGTTAGTCTGGAAAGCTGTACCCATGACCTTCTGAGCAGTGTCTATATGATGCGAAACATAGATTTTCAAAGTCTTCCTGAGGGCACTGTATTACCACTTAACGTTTACCTTGACCGGGAAATCTATGATATTGATGTAGTATATGAAGGTATCGATCCTGAGAAAAAAGTCAAGGGACTGGGTAAATGTAATACCATGTTATTCAAACCCAGATTGATCGTAGGAAATATCTTTAAGGACAACGAAGGAATGAGTGTGTGGGTATCCAATGATGAAAATCGCATCCCCCTATTGATTGAATCACCCATTTCTGTAGGGTCGGTGAAAGTAGTACTGAAGGAATACAAGGGACTCAAGTACGAGGCTGATTTTGATCTGAAATGAAAAAAGTATTCATCATTTTGGCCCTGGTCGTTGCCTTTATCCTGGGTCTCTGGTTGGCAAACGTACAATGGTTACCATGGAAGGAAGAGCAGGTTAGTTCACAAGCCAGCATCTTGTTGGAACGCATAGAAAAGGTAACCAAGTTAATTACAGTTGATGGTTACTTTTCCGAAGTATATGATTACAAGGACTACTACGGGTATGACTGGCCAATATTTCGAAAGAAAGCTTTGATTCGGGTTAGGGCGAAAGTATCGGCCGGTTATGATCTTGATCATCTCGATATAGAAGCAATCCCAGACAAAAAGACCATAACCATTCATGGGTTACCAGAACCAAAAATTCTAAGTATTGATCATGATCTGGACTATTATGATCTCACTGAAGGTACTTTTAACAGTTTTTCAAATACTGATCTCACCAAACTCAATCAGCAGGCAAAAGCCTATATAGAGGCTTCGGCAGCAGAGAGTAATCTCTTACGACAGGCGGAGGATCAAGGCAAAGAAATGCTTCAGGTATTGCGCTTTATGGTCGAAGGGGCGGGATGGTTACTTATCATCGAAGATCCCTCTTTTGAACCTACTGGATCTTCCAAACCTAAATCTACGCTGAATTAGGTGTAATCCTATTCGCATTACGCCGCTGTCATTCGATATGAGGTAAAAATCCTATTTTGTTGCTTTTCAATTTCGATGATACCTCCAAACTATGAGTGATTTCGATCCTACCAAGACCAAGGGATTTTTTGGTCACCCTAAAGGATTATCCACCTTATTCTTTACCGAAATGTGGGAGCGCTTTAGCTATTATGGCATGCGCGCCATTCTCGTGCTTTTCATGACTACAGATACAGCACAAGAAGGATTGGGCCTGACTACTGAAACATCCGGTGCCATCTATGGACTGTATACTGCCGGGGTTTATCTTCTGACCCTACCCGGTGGTTGGCTTGCAGACAATATTTTGGGTCAAAGAAAAGCCATATGGTATGGAGGTATTCTAATCATGATCGGACACCTGGTATTAGCGATTCCGGGATCACCCCAAATATTTTTCGCAGGCCTGGGGTTTGTGGCGGCAGGAACAGGAATGCTCAAACCCAACATCAGTACCATAGTCGGTGATCTTTACCCCGAAGGTGGTGCGCGCAGGGATGCCGGATTTTCCCTTTTCTATATGGGGATTAACCTGGGTTCTTTCCTTGGGCAGACTTTTGTCGCTCTCCTGGGGGAAAAAGTGAACTGGCACCTGGGTTTTGGCCTGGCTGCAGTGGGAATGCTGTTGGGTCTCATCCAGTTCAGATTAACTCAAAACAACCTGGGAAATATTGGTCTGGCACCTAAGAAGACGGATAAAGATGTAGTAGGGTCCCGTCGGAATAACACCTTTGCCCTGGTATTAGCCCTGATATTGATAGCATTCTTAACCACTTTGCAGCTTCTTGGCACTATCGATATGTTCTCTGCGGTGGGCTTTGCATCAGCAGTTGGTATCATTATCGTAACTGTAACCATTTTCTACTTTCTCTTTATCCTGGTTGCGGGAGGTTTGACTGTTGCGGAGAAGAAGAAAGTGGTCGTCATTTTCATGCTTTTTGTGGGAGCTGCCATATTCTGGTCCGGTTTTGAACAGGCCGGTTCATCACTAAACCTATTTGCCCGTGATCACACCGATCGGTTTTTATTCGGGTGGGAGTTGCCGGCCGGTTGGCTGCAAAATTTCAATCCTTTCTTTATCATCATACTGGCACCAATTATCGGGTCACTCTGGATTCGTCTGGCAGCAAGACAGCTAAACCCTAAGACACCGGTCAAATTTGGTATTGGTTTAATCTTCATGGCTCTGGGCTTTCTGGTCATGTATTTTGCTGCCGAGATTGTAACCCAGGGAGCAAAGGCCGGTATGGGGTGGCTCATATTCACCTATTTTCTACATTCTACCGGAGAGCTCACCCTCAGTCCGGTTGGCCTCAGTGCTACCACCAAGCTGGCACCGCGAAAATACCTGGGCCAGATGATGGGTATCTGGTTTGTGGGCGCTGCACTCGGCAATCTGATTGCCGGTTTGTATGCAGGTAATTTTGATCCGGAAAATGTGCGTGAGATGCCCAACCTATTTATGTCTGTGGTATGGGTTGGCATCGGTGCAGGAGTGATCTTTCTCGCCCTGAGCGGCTGGATGAAGAACTGGATGGGTGACGTTGATTGATGAGAGGTTTACGATTTCCATTAGAAAAGTTCACCCTGTGTGGCAGTAGGATCGTTCTCGACCGGATCAATGAGGCCAGCATCATTCTCGTAAACGCTACCTACTCTATTGGACACCGGATAACAGGTTATTGCCCCGGAATCATATGGTTGGATTATATCGAGAGCATCAGAAGCAGGTATGTCCATATCCAGCCAGGCTGATTCCTGTTCGGCAGTAAGAATGCCAGGCATACGATCATGAATATGGGCAATAACCTCGCTCGGTTCCTGGGTGAGGATAGTAAAAGAAAAAACCAGTTCCCCTGACGGACTTTTCCACTTCTCCCACAAGCCTGCGGCAGCAAATAAATCCTGGTCATTCAACTTAATACGATAGGGAGTCTTTCGCTTGCCATTTTTCTTCCATTCATAGTAACCATCCATAGGCACCAGACAGCGTCGTTTCTGCATGGGACTTTTGTAAGCACTCCGCTCCAAAACCGTCTCCTTGCGGGCATTGATCATTTTATACCCAATCTTTTTGTCTTTGGCCCAGTATGGTATCAAGCCCCATTGCATGGGCAGAAAATGGTCGGTATCATTGTTGGTAATAACCGGCATGACCTGAGTCGGTGCCACATTATAGTTGGGTAAGGGGTTGTACTTCTCTAGATCTTCGGAGTAAAAAGATGCCTTAAAGCGCTTCTCCAGTTCTTTTTCTGACTTGGTTAGAGACGACCTGCCACACATAAATCGAGTATCTTTGGCTTTACAGAGACTAAAGATACCAGGAAAGATTCAATGCTGAAGTCTGTAAGAGCGGTTACCATTTTACTCATGGGAATGATTCCGATCCCACTGGCATCACAGATCCATTATTCCAACCATTTCACCCGGGAAATTAGTCGCTGCCAGGCTGAATTTATTGAACCTGTGGAGGGTCTGTATAAGGTCAAGATGATGAAGCGAGATGAAGATCTGAATTATGACCTGGTCCTTTTTTCTGAAGAATATGACTTTGAGATGCGGTTCGTCCTTGAACCCAAATATCACCGTACAACTCCCCATGTAGATTTTTTTACTTTGACAACCAGTCTGGCTCTCAATCACGAACGCCCGGATATCCATATGAACCTCTTTGAACCGGAAGAAGCCCATACCAGGTTTAATGCCCAGTGGGCAGCTTATGCTGATTTCATTCCAAAGAGATCCCTTACGGAAAAAAGCTATGCCCGTCTATTGTCCATCTACCGGCAGGATTGCGGCTTGATACATACGTTGTTGCTCTTTAATGAGCACACCGATGAGAAAGACCGGAGGTTACACTCTATTTCCTTTCAAAATACTCTTCCTGAGTAGGCCCTTCTACCTTGCAACCAGGCAGGTAATGAACCTGGTTTTCTGACCAGTCATTTTTGTCAGACAGGTAGATCATACGGTAAGCTATCTGGTGATGATCAACGGCAAAATCCTGATGATACTGATCAATCTGAAAATAACAGGACGGGGTTATATGAATGCGAAGATTTCCGGTATACACCGTTTTCTCCACGTGATAGTGCCCGCAATAAATATCAATTGGATTGGGAGACAAGCCTAAAATTGACATTACTTCCTCACGGTCTTTAAGCGCATGATTTTGATCCATATAAGGTACATTCATCAACGTAGGTGGATGGTGCATGATCACCACTTGCCGGTGGTTTTCTCTGATCTTTTTGTCCAGCCACTCTTTTTGGCCACTAGACAAATAACCACGTGATGAATCAAGAAACAACAATCTATGTCCCTCAATATGATGCTCGTAATAAAGCTCTCCATCAATGGTCTCAGGAAGGTGGTTGAACACTGCCTGCAATTCAATAGAATCGTCATGATTGCCCGCAACAATGTAATACGGTATCCCCGTTTCATCCAACTTCTCTTTCTGCCATCTATAAGTGTCCGTTTGCGGGTCTTTGAAACATAGATCACCTCCCAGTAACAGGATATCGGGCTCCCGGAGAGTTATTTTTTTTAAGACAGAAATGAAATTTCTCCGCAGATCAATTCCATAAGGAAATTCAGATGCAGATCCGGTATGTGGATCAGAAAGCAAGGCGATGTACATGGGATGTCTATTCAGTAAAAGATCTCACCAGTTCAGGGCTGGATGTAGTACTAGTTAATAAATTGTTAAATCAAATTTTCAAAAAACGTGCAAATTTGGAGGTTCGTTATTTTCTTACCGTAACCAACTAAAAACGAAAAACCATGAAGAATCTGCTTTCACTGATTATCTCAGGTATGGCAGGTGGTTTGGTAGTTCTTGCCGGGATGCTTTACATCCAGCAAGGTGACAGAGGCGTAGATAGTGAACGTGCTCATCTAACCGGTTCTGCGGAATCCTTTGAATCTGCGGAGTCTTTCAAATATAACAAGGTACCGGATAATTTTACATCAGCTGCCAAAATAGCTATGCCGGCTGTAGTACATATCAGTGCATCTGAAAGCACTGCCAGAGCACGTCAACGCCAGGAGGACTCAAGGTCAAGGCGGGATCCTTTCAGCTTTTTCTTTGGTGAAGATTTCTTTGGTGGGCCCAGGGCACGCGAAGGAAAAGGTTCGGGTGTCATCATTTCCGATGATGGATATATAGTAACTAATAATCATGTAATTGATTACGCTGATCAATTTGAGGTGACCTTATTTGACGATCGTAAATTCAGAGCAAGCCTGATTGGCAGTGATCCACGCACGGATCTGGCAGTCATCAAGATAGATGGGGCTGATCTCTCATACCTCAAATTCAATCACCACGAGGTCAATGTGGGAGAATGGGTGCTGGCTGTAGGAAATCCGTTTGATCTGACTTCGACCGTTACCGCTGGTATTGTGAGTGCCACGGGAAGAGACAAGATCATTCGACGACAGGATGCTATCGAAGATTTTATTCAAACTGACGCGGTTGTTAATCCCGGAAATAGTGGAGGGGCATTGGTAGATACTGATGGCAACCTGGTGGGCATCAATACGGCTATTGCTACAGCCACAGGATACTATGCCGGATACTCTTTTGCTATTCCCTCAAAAATAGTGGAGGAAATTGTGGATAACATCATTCACTACGGCGGTCCCAGGGTCAGACTGGGGGTCGCAATCGCATCTTTGCGAGAATACGAGGAATATAGCGGGATTGATCTTAATGTTAATGGGGGTGTGGTTGTCACCAAAGTAGACAATGATAGTGCTGCTCAGCATGCAGGACTCCTTCCCAATGACGTGATTCTTTCTATTGACAACAAGGATGTTGATCAGGTGGAGACACTGGTCGACATGATCAGGAAACACAAGATCGGAGACGAAGTTATTCTGACTATAAGTAGAGATAATAAAATAAAAAAGATCCCGGTGATCTTAAAAGTATGACTTAAAGTAACAATACAGCCGTTTGGCTGTTATTCAAGATAGGTTTAAGTTGGTTTTTCGTTTTGTTTTAATGCGCCCGCTTATCAAAGCAGGCGCATTTTTCATTTCTATTCCCACGTAACCCGGACTATGACTATGCATTAGTACCTTAATGATCAAGTTCTGTCATTTTTTGGCAGAAAATGAATAGTTCGTTTCTTCTC
>JAUILF010000150.1 GCA_030433135.1 Bacteroidia bacterium
GAGATCAAATCCTTCCAGGTTTTCCAGTGAAAAATTTTGTTCCTTAACTCTGTTGTACGCTTTGTGAGTCTTCCTGTTGAGGGTTAGAATCATGGCTACGGCATGCTCCGCCACTGCTTCGGGGGAGTACCTTGGTACACGGAGTACAGTGATTCCATGCTTCTCACAAGCTTCGATATCTACATTATTAAATCCGGCACACCGCAAGGCGATCAGTCGGATACCATATTGAGCAATCTGCTCAATGACGTTTTCATCCAGTTGGTCGTTTACAAAAACACAAACTGCCTCACTACCTTGCGTCAGGTTGCAGGTATTCAACCTTAGGGGTGCCTCGAAGTAATTAATGTCATGCCTTTCCCTATTGAAGTGATCAAAATATTTCCGATCGAATTTTTTGGTGCTAAACAGGGCTACTTTCATCTATCAGGGATATTCTGGTTGTTTTAGTCTTTTAGTTCGCTTAGCAAACCCCGGAGATCCAGGGCTCGGGTATACATGTCCAGGGATCCATCCTCCTTCCTGGGCCAGTCTGACCGGGGTCTGTCCCAGTACAACTCTACTCCGTTTCGGTCCGGATCATCAAGATAGAGAGCCTCACTTACTCCGTGATCAGATGCACCGGTGAGGGGATAGTTTGCCTGCTGTAATCTGAAAAATATTTGTGCCAGATCTTTTCTCGTGGGATAAACCACAGCTGTATGAAATAAACCGACTGAATCTCTTCCTGCAGGTCCGGCACCTTTACTAAACCAGGTGTTGAGCCCAATATGGTGATGATATCCCCCGGCAGAAATGAATGCTGCATCCCGGCCATATGTGGTTACCAACTCGAAGCCGAGAAGATCACAATAAAAGGCAAGAGCTCTATCCAGATCTGAAACCTTTAAATGAACATGTCCAATACGAGTTTTAGGGGGAATTTGGTAGGGTGTCTCATACATGTCGTTACCTGAAATGATTACACCTCTTTAAACCTCAACTAGACAATTATGTTTTGAGAATTTATCTGCGATTCAACTCCAGGAGATTATACCTATGGCATATACATTTAACTACTCCATTTTGAGGGATGTTGACAAGTGGCTCTACCATTTCCAGAACTAAGGTCCAAAGTCGTTCGACACAATTTAACCCAGGATCATTTTTACTCTATCCGGGGTAAAAGGCATGTGCGTAAGCGGCTTTCCTGTCAGATCAAGAAAGGCATTGGCAATAGCCGCTCCCACCACTGGTGTACTGGCCTCACCTACTCCGGCAGGATTCTCCTGGCTGGGGATGATATGAATGTCAATGTTTTCAGGAGTATCCGAAATGCGGGCAATGGAGTAATTGTGAAAATTAGATTGCTGAACTACTCCCCCGGAAAAAGTAATGCTTTCATGTAACGCGCTGCTCAAACCTAAGATGATACCTCCCTCCAGCTGTGCAATGGCATTATCCGGTTGTACTACCAATCCGGCATCCATGGCACACCAAAATTGATGCACTTTGATTTTTCCGGTTTCTTTATCGACAGATATTTCAGCTACTCCGGCTACCAGTGCTCCACTCCTTTCCGCAAAGGCCATACCTCTGCCTCGTCCCTCAGGAACTGCTGATGTCCAGTTGCACATTTCTGCTACTTTTTCCAAAACCTTTAACTCTCTTGGACTGGTTGCGAGTAGTCTTTTTCGAAACTTGAAGGGATCGGTTTTTTGGTCTCTTGCTATTTGATCGATAAATGCCTCAATGGCATATTTGTTTGGACCGTGACCCACCGACCTCCAGTGTTTCGTTCTTACTCCATGATCGATACTATGCAGATCCACCATCTTGTTGGGTATCGAGTAATATGGTACTCTTGCTCCTGATGCCAGTAATCCATCACCGGTACCGACGATCCGGTACTTCCATCCGGTTAGTTCTCCCTTTTGATTAACAGAAGCACTCATTGATTGTAATGATATCGGACGAAAGGCTCCATACTGAACATCGTCCTCTCTAGTCCATACCAATTTTACCGGGGCTTTGATTTTTTCTGAAATTTGCGTGGCCTCCACCACATAATCTGACATCGATCTTCTGCCGAAACCACCTCCCAGAAAGCAATTATGGACGGTAACATCTTCAAAGGCAATGCCCAGCTCCGTCGCTATGGCATCCCTGGCCCGATCTGGAGCCTGTGAACCATACCATGCTTCTGCCGATTTGCCATCACTGGCCACGGAGACAACTGCATTTAGAGGCTCCATCTGAGCATGATACACAAAATCATTGCGAAAAACGGTGTGGTATTCTTTACTTGCTTCACTAAAAGCCTTGTGAACATCACCCAACTCTGTGATACTCTCTCCCATTTGAGATCCATCGGCTAGCTGCATATATTCATCGAAGGCCACTCTGCTATCATATCCATCCGCCTTGTTGCCCTGGCTCCAGGTAATTTTCAAAGCACGTTTTGCGGCGAGACACTTTTCGAAGGACTCACCTACTACCCCAATTCCATGACTTAACGTAACAATGTGGCTAATGCCATCCATTGTCCGGACTTCATCTTCATTGTCCAGCTCTGGTCTTGCACCATATACTGGTGACCGCGAGATCATGGCGTATTGCATCCCGGGCACTCGAATATCGATAGCGTATTGGGCCGTTCCGTTCACTTTTCCAGGAATATCATATCGATGCACGACACTGCCAATCATCGAAAAATCTTCCACCTTTTTCAGGTCATTTTCTGACACTGACGGTAAGGATTCCGGAACTTCCATGAACGAGGCAATTTCTCCATAAGTGAGCTGCTTTTCCGAACTTGTATGAAAAGCTATACTTTCCCTTGTTTCAATTTCACTTGCATCTGTATTCCACTTAATGGCAGCTGCTTGTACAAAGCACTTCCGGATCTGGGCACCTGCCAGTCGTAGTGCGTGATAGTATCCCCGAACAGTACGACTACCAACAGTGATCATTGGACCACCGAGTTGCCCTCCCCATTGCAGACCATAAGTGTCAGGTTCAATGGGAGAATTTTCGATACGGACATCTTTCCAGTTGGCATCCATCTCCTCCGCAATAATGATAGCAAGTGCTGTCATTGAGCCCTGGCCCATTTCAGCGGCAGGATTTAAGATGGTTATTTGGCCGTCTGGAGCTACTGTTACCCATGATCCTATGGAGGTAGATTCATTCCTGTTTCTTAGGACCTCACTTTTGGTTGTAAACCAGGTTCCCGTCGCAATGAGAAAACTTACACCACCGGCATTCCGGATAAATGCTCTTCTGGATCTACTATTCACTTCTGGAGCCATGGTATGCAGTTTTAGTTGAAGATTGGATGGCTTTGATAATTCGGTAGTAGGCTCCGCATCTGCATAGAACCCCTTCCATGTGTTCAATAATATCTTCACGGCTGGGATTGTCATTTTCCTGCAGCAAAGCAGAGGCTTGCATAATTTGTCCTGGCTGACAATATCCACATTGCGGAACCTGCTCGTTAATCCAGGCCTCCTTAAGTCGGGTACCAACCTCATGGTTTAAGCCTTCAATTGTGGTAACCGATTTACCCTTGACAGCGGAGGTAGGTAGTGTACATGACCGAATGGCTTTGCCATCCAGGTGAATGGTGCAGGCCCCGCATTGGGACATTCCACAACTGAACTTGGTGCCAGTCAGAGCAAATTGATCGCGAAGGGTCCAGAGGAGAATTGACTGGTTGTCGATTTTAGCATGGACCTCTTTTCCGTTTAATTTGAATGATACTGTAGATTTCTCCAAAGCGTACATTTTCAGGCTTAATTAACTATTTGGTACCGGTCATGGGGACATCAAATGTATTTTGATGTGGATATCTTTAAGTTACAAAATCATTTGTACTTGTGCAGGAGCCTTTATGCCGGGTGCCACAGGTAAGCAAAAAAGTTTCGCTTGCTTAAAACTTATTTGAAGAGACGAACGTCTTTGAGTCAGAATTAAAGGATGAGTTATGAAAAGGATAATGTTATTCAACTGGATTGTTTTGGCTGTTGTCTTCACCGGTCCTGTAGTCATGAGCCAGGATTCTGATGATGAAGTCGTGAAATACGAAATAAAGAAGGAAATAGAGTCCGACGGATCCAGTCATGTTATGACTATTACCAAGGATGGTGAGACCAGGGTTTATACCTGGGATGGAGAAGGCGAAATGCCAGCAGAGATGAAATCAGAAATGGGTGAAATGGAGGGAGTTATGATTTTTGAGGACGAAGCAGATGGTCGTACAGTTGTAGTTGAAAGAGATGTACATCGAAGATCAGGACCGCATCACAGGTATCGGAAGGACGCTTGGAACAAGAGTGCGGAATCACCCAAAGTCAGATTAGGCATTATGATGGATGACGGCGACGAAGGAGTCAAGGTGACTGATGTGTTTAAAAATACTGCTGCTGATGAAGCAGGTCTTCAGAAAGGTGATGTTATACTTAAGATCGATAATCATTACATCTTTACCGGAGGGAGCCTATTTAAGGCACTAGGTAACTATTCAGCTGGAGACGAAATCAGGATCCTTTATCTCAGGGAAGGAAAGGAGATGGAATCCACCGGTAAGTTGACTTCCAGAGACTAAGCAGGTACATAGAAAGTTCTATTGCGTATCCACGTTAAGGTAATTCCTCTGTAGAGCCCTCTTTGGCTACTCCTATCTCTATTTCTTTTTCATTGACGAATCTGGTCATGATCTGGTCGATCTGATTATCGGAGTGGTTAGGATTGTGATGAAAAATGCGCAGTTTCTTTGCGTTTGCGATTTTGGCGAAAGCGATCGCCTGTGAAATGGTGCTGTGACCCCATCCGATCCGTTGGTTATACTCTTGTTCCGTGTATTGTGCATCATGGATCAGCAGATCTGTATTATGGGCAAGGTCATACCCCGTCGTCCAGGTAGGGTTGTGGGGAAAATTGACAGAACCCAGATAAAGTTCATGGTCGGGAATGTAAGTACAGGTGCTGGTAGAAGTATCGATGCGAATCCCCAATGTTGGTCCCGGATGACATACATATCGAGTCTGAATCTCAAAGGGACCAAGAATAAACTGCTCCTGATGCATTTCATGAATGTGCAAATCACATTGAAATTCGTTGATGGTAAATGGAAAAAGTGGGGGTGAGAGATAACGAGACAGCCGGGCCTGCAGTGAGTGTTTGGCACTTGGTGGACCCCAGATATGTACTACTGACTCTGCTGAGAAGAATGGCTCGAAAAAGCCCAGTCCCTGGATGTGATCCATGTGTAGATGAGACAGTATGATGTGGATTTCATCGAAATCAGTATAATACTTTGCCTGCGAGAGACGATGAATACCGGAGCCGGCATCCAGTATGAGCAGGTGTTCATCTTTTGCCACAGATACACATGGGGTGTTTCCTCCGTATAGTTGAGTGTCCGGACTGATGGTAGCTATTGATCCACGGGTACCCCAATAACGAACTATCATAATTGCGTGATTTCCCAAAAGATAGCCAGTGCCCCCACAAATCGGGACCCTTCTCCGATCAATGGAATACAGGTCACAGAAAGATATACCCTTCGACCTTCCAGTCCCGTAATATAAAATGAACCATGCGCAGGAATCCTCTGCGTAAGAGATTTGACCAGCGGCAAATCCTTGGGCTGAATCGACATACCCTGTTCATCCTGAGGATCAAATATTACAGACCAGGTTTCCAGATTCATGGGTCCATGTTCTTCAAATCGTCTACCCAACAACTCCTCTGCTGGTTCATTGTAAAACAACAGAGTTCCCTTATTGTCGGTCAGAAAGATGGGTACAGTGAGACTGTCAGCCAATTGTCTGGCCAGAATTACCTCTATTTCGTGGGCAGCCATAATGATCCCTTTGAATTCCTTAAGATACTATTTCATGGAGATTTCACTCACTTCGAATATTTTGTAATAGACTCTTTCGATTGTTTCACTCAAGTGTCAAGAAGTTCCTTGAGACAGCAAGTCCGTCCTGATAGCACTCGTTGCCCGTTAAGAGTGGCTGGTTTGAGCAGTGATGTTTAAAACCTAAGACACCTTCCCTGGCCAGGACTCGACCATGAAATCATTCTTGCCAACCAGTTAAGTACCTGATTCAGATTGCCAAAGCTCACTCAAGTCTAACAATTCAAAATAAGGTTCCAGAAAGTTGATGGACTCAAAGGTCTGAATTCTCTTGTAATCCACATTTTTTCCATGGAAAGTCACCTCCACATAGAAGTCATTGAGGGCATAAAGCTTATAATGTTTTGATCCGAAAGCCCGCGTGAGCAGGTGTACTCCATAATGCCAGATGGCGAAGGCTTTTCCTCGATCGTCTAGTTCTGTGAATTCATAGGAGTCCATGGGTGTTCGTTATCCGTATTCATTCCAACATGTAATATAAATACTTTAACCAAACTTTCTAACCCATGTAGTAAGGTTCTTTCCGTCCCTTGTACTGTGTGCGTACAACAAATGTTCTTCCGGCAAGCGGATACTTCTGTTTTTGTGCTTTGTCAAGTGCAATCCTTGAAGTGGTGATGAAGAGTTGATCCATGTCCGGTCCTCCAAAGCAACAACTGGTGACATGAGGTGCCGGTAAGTGAATGCTCTCCATCTCTTTACCCTGATCATCAAGATGAACCACCCTGGATTGGCCCCATAGTGCTACCCAGAATCCACCTTCAGCATCCATAGTCATACCATCAGGAAACTCGTTGTCTTCAAATACCTTAAATGATATTCTATTTGAGATATTTCCAGACTCGATATCATAGTCGTATCGAAAAATTGTATGAGTTGGAGTGTCAATCAGGTAAAAGTACCTGTTATCGGTACTCCAGGACATTCCATTGGTGATACAAAGACCATCTTCGAGGACCTTTACTGACCCATCCAGGTCAAGACAGTATAATTTTCCAATCGGACGGGACTCTTCATAATCCATGGTGCCCGCCAGAAATCTTCCTGCAGGATCCACAGCACCATCATTCATTCGGACACGTTCGTCAATTTCCGGCAGGCCTGGAGTCAGGCACTCCTCCTTTTCTACGGCAGGATCAAAGAATGAGAATGCCCTTTCAACGGCTAAAATCAAGCCTCCTTCCTGTCGCACACAAAGTACTCCAAGCGGTTTGCCTACCAGAAATGTTTGGGTTGCCTTTTGATCAAGGTCCGATCGATAGAAACGCCCCTGCATGATATCGACCCAATACAATAATTGACGGTCAGGGTCCCATAGGGGGCCCTCACCGTGTTCGGCTAAAATATCAGTAAATAGTTGTGGTTTCTCCAGAATCATATCATCTGATTTGGTACTGAAAATAGTATTTCCCTATTAGTCCCTTACAAATCAGGCAGAATAGATAGTATTCTTATCTTACTCATCCTAAAATGAGAATCAAGTAATGAAAAAATTGAGAAGCCAGGAATGGTTTGGAAAAAAGGGTAAAGACGGATTTATCTATCGAGCCTGGATGAAAAACCAGGGAATACCGGATGAAGAATTTAAGGGCAAACCAGTAATTGGAATCTGTAATACATATTCGGAATTGACACCTTGCAATGCACACTTTCGCGAACTGGCCGAGTCAGTGAAGAAAGGGGTGTTACAAGCCGGTGGGTTTCCAGTGGAGTTTCCGGTGATGTCCCTGGGTGAAACACTGATTAAACCGACAGCCATGCTATATCGTAATCTTATGAGTATGGATGTTGAGGAGTCCATTCGGGCCAATCCGATAGACGGTGTAGTCCTGTTATGTGGTTGCGATAAGACGACCCCTGCTTCAGTAATGGGGGCAGCTAGTGTGGGTCTACCCACGATGGTGGTATCGGGAGGTCCGATGCTTACCGGTAAATATGTAGGGAAGGATGTGGCTACGTCTGATGTGTGGAGGTATGCAGATGAAGTGACTAAAGGTTCTTTTTCTCAGGATGATTTTCGCGATGTGGAAGCCGCCATGTGTCGCAGCCGGGGTCACTGTGCTGTTATGGGAACAGCCTCTACTATGGCGTGTATGGTTGAGTCTCTTGGACTCACTCTACCCGGCAATGCAGCTATTCCTGCTGCTGATTCCAGGCGAAAGGTCCTTGCCCAGCTCACAGGCAGACGAATTGTTGACCTGGTAAAGGAAGACGTATCTATTGATAAAATTCTAACCAGGGAGGCTTTTGAAAATGCCATTGTAGTAAATGCAGGTATTGGGGGTTCCACGAACTTTGTTTTGCACTTGCTGGCAATTGCCGGACGTTGTGAAGTGCCATTGGAGCTGGATGATTTTGATCGTCTGGGAAGCCAGATCCCACTCCTGGCCAATCTGCAGCCTTCCGGCAAGTATTTTATGGAAAACTTTTATTATGCAGGTGGCCTTCCGGCAGTGATGAAACAATTGGAAAACCATCTGCATATGGATTCGACGATCGTCAATGGTAAGTCATTAAAAGAAAACCTCTCGCAGGCAGTTAGTTACAATAGTGATGTGATTGCAACTATCGACAACCCATTCCAGGAATCTTCGGGCATCGTTGTTGTCAGAGGAAACCTGGCTGAAAAAGGATGTATTATCAAACCGTCGGCAGCCACTCCTGCACTGATGCAGCATAAGGGGAAAGCGGTTGTGTTTGAAACCATCGAAGACTATCATGCCAGGGTCAACGATCCTTCGCTGGTAGTGGATAAAGACAGTGTTTTGGTTTTAAAGAATGTAGGCCCTAAGGGATATCCGGGCATGCCGGAGGTTGGCAATATGGCCCTGCCTAAAAAATTACTTGATGAAGGTGTGACTGATATGGTCAGGATATCGGATGGGCGCATGAGTGGTACCGCATTTGGAACAGTTTTACTGCACACTGCTCCGGAATCAGCTGCTGGGGGCAACCTGGCCCTGGTTCGCGATGGTGATTTGATCGAAGTGGACGTGTCGAGAAAGTACATTCATTTGCATGTAGATGAAAGTGAACTCGATCGAAGAAGATCAGAATGGAAAGCACCGGATCTGGGATTCGATCGAGGGTATGTGGGACAATACATTCATCACGTACAACAAGCGGATCTGGGTGCCGACCTGGATTTCTTAACGGGAAAATCCGGGCATGTAGTTACCAGGGACTCACATTAGGGCCTTATGCTGCCGAGAGGAGCTAAGCTGTAGTCGTCAGGGATTGCCTTCGGTTGGAATGCTCAGGCGCGGTAAATTCATTGCTTTTTAGTCGGGATCCTCGTACTTTCGATTGTTATGCTATTGCCAGGGAATAAAATTAATGCTGGGCTTGTTATTTGGATGTGGCTATGTCTGGCCATGCTTGTTGTTCAGTGCGCAGATATCAGGCCTGATGATGTGGCACAGGCCGAACTTCATATTCCGGATGAGATCGACTACAATTTTCATATTAAACCCATCCTTTCCGATCGTTGCTTTATTTGCCATGGACCTGATGAAAAGCAGTTAAAAGGTGATCTCAGGCTTGACTTTGAGAATGAGTCTCACAAGCATGCTATGAATGAGTCCAGTAAGAAGGCATTTGTTATCAAGCCGGGGAATATTGATAAGAGTGAAGTAGTTTCCCGAATTCTCTCTGAAGATCCTGCTTATATGATGCCTCCTCCAGAGTCTCATTTGGCATTAGATGCCACAGAAAAGGCCATCATGCTGAGATGGATTGAACAAGGAGCTGAGTACAAGGAGCACTGGTCCTTTGATGTGCCTATGGTGAAATCCCTACCGGATGTCCAATCGGAAGAATGGGCAAATAATGATATTGATCGGTTTATCCTGAAGGAGTTGGAAGAAAACGGTCTTGAACCGTCAGATAGAGCTGACGCTGTCACCAGACTCCGACGTTTGACCCTTGACCTTACTGGTTTACCTCCGGACCAGGACGAGATCGCAGCATTTATGGCAGATTCATCCGATCAAGCATACGAAGCTGCTATTGACCGGTTGTTGGCATCACCACATTACGGAGAAAGGATGGCACTTGACTGGTTGGATATTGCCAGGTATGCAGACTCTCATGGTTATCAGGACGACGGGATGCGCAATACATGGCCATGGCGAGATTGGGTGATCGAGTCTTTCAATCGAAATCTGCCTTACGATACCTTTCTGTTGTGGCAATTGGCAGGTGATCTATTACCTGAACCCACAACCGAACAGCTCCTGGCCACCTGTTTCAACCGCAACCACCCTCAAACCCAGGAAGGTGGTGTGATCGATGAAGAATACCGAGTTGAGTATGTCGCGGATCGGACCAACACCTTTGGCAAGGCACTCATAGGACTGACAATGGAATGCGCACGATGTCATGACCACAAGTATGATCCCATCAGCCAAAAGGATTATTATTCTCTATATGCCTATTTCAATAATAACAACGACTCTGGCATCGTGCCCTACGATGGTGAGGCTTCACCGACCATTATCCTGCCCAGTGATAGTGCAAAGTACCTTTTAGACAGTTTGCATACGGAAATGGAATTGGTAGAAGGCAAGATGGACAGGGACCATTTCAGGCAAGAGTTTGAGCAGTGGGTAGCGGGGTTGAGTGATACGGGAGACTTCCTCAAAAAGGTAGTAAGTGAGGATCTGGTGGCTGATTTCGATTTTGAAGCTGAGGTTAGGAAGCCGGTGCACCAGATCGAAATCGGGAAAAAACCAAATAGGAAGCCCAAAGACGGAGAAGCGGTCAACTACACCATGGGCTATGTGAACAAAGTGAAAAACAGGGTCGATGCCAGGGTGTGGGGTCATATGGATGACAGGCCGGTCATTGATGAAGGAATGGCTGGTCATGGATTGAGATTTGATGGAGATGCAGGTATACAATTTAACCGCGATCTGGACTTTGACCGGCATCAGCCATTCACCATAAGTCTATGGATCAGGTTGTTGAAACACGGCGAAGAAGGTCCTCTTTTTGGAAAGACCAATGGTGAATTTGAAGGATACAGGGGCTATCTGTGCAAACTGAATGAGGATGGAACCCTTTCTTTTCAGATCAATCATGTGTGGCCCGACAACTGCATTGACTTCCAAACAACGGATACGATTCCCGTGAATGAGTGGGTACATCTGGTCATGACATATGATGGTAGTAGTAAGGCTGACGGTGTCAATTTTTACATGAACGGTGAAGTACCTGAACATACATTATTTGCTGACAACCTGCACAAGAGTATCCTGCATGGGTCAGATGGCACTAACTGGAATGATACGCCATTTGCCATAGGAAAGGAATTTAGGAAGTCCATGTCAAACATTGTGATGGATGAACTTAAAATCTATACCCGGCCATTGGTTGCCGCTGAGGTCAGGGAATTGTATGGTATGCAAGGACATCATACCCTGGAAGATCAGGAGCTGATGTCGATCTACCTCAACACCGGGCGGAGCAGGCAATACATAAAATATTTGAATCAACTTACGGCAATACGTGCCAGGAGAAACCAGATACTGACTGATCAGCCTGAGGTGATGATCATGAAGGAACGTAAATATCCGAGAAAAACCTATGTCCTGGATCGGGGGGTGTATGATGCACATGGTGAAGAAGTGCATGCAGAAGTCCCGGATATGCTACAGATAGACGGGGTTGAATTCGCGAAGGATCGCCTGGGATTGGCCAAATGGCTTATCCACGAAAAGAATCCGTTGACTGCCAGGGTTGCCGTAAACAGGCTATGGGCTGTCTGTTTTGGGGAAGGACTGGTAAGCACACAGGAGGATTTTGGCAGCCAGGGCAACTTACCAACTCATCCCGATTTGCTGGATTATCTTGCCTTACGCTTTATCGAGCTCGATTGGAACATGAAGGCCATGATAAAGGAAATTTGCCTGTCTGCAACCTATCAGCAATCCTCTAAAGTCAAGTATCCGGAAAAGGATCCCGAAAATAAATATCTGAGTTATTATCCTTCGAGCCGGTTGCCTGCCGAGATCATTCGGGATCAGGCATTGGCAGCGAGTGGCCTACTGGTCCCACAGTTGGGAGGACCCAGCGTATATCCATATCAACCGACTGGTATATGGAAAGCCCTTGCTACCAGGAATGCAACAGAATACCATCAGCAGTCGGGAGATAGTCTCTACCGAAGGAGCCTGTATACGATCTGGAAGAGAAGTGCACCTCCTCCATCCATGCTCAATTTTGACGCACCGGATCGCTACTACTGTACTGTACGTAGGCAAAATACATCTACACCTCTGCAATCATTGGTGCTGATGAATGATCCTCAGTTTGTTGAATCAGCCCGTGTACTGGCTGAACAAATGGTGTTGACTGCTGATACTGAGACTGGCATCAAACTGGCCTTTCAGGCTTTGCTTGGCAGATATCCCAGGAATGATGAGCTTGAAGCCCTGGTTGACCTTTATCAATCAGCTTTTGCTGCGTACGAAAAAGATCCCGAAGAAGCACAAGAGCTACTACATGTGGGTGAACATCCGGTTAACGATGAGCTGGATCAACTGACACTGGCCGCAAATACTCTGATTGCATCTACGGTAATGAACTACGATGAATTTGTGATGAAACGCTAAATCAGGTAAGATGAATGAAGCACTAAAGTCTATGGCCGACCGACTCAACCGAAGGGTGTTTATGAAAAACAGCCTGTTCGGCCTCGGGGGGCTTGCCCTGCAGTCGCTGCTGCCTTCGAACAACCCAAATGGACCTGAACTGCCACACTTTGATGGAAAGGCAAAGCGCATCATATACCTATTTCAGAGCGGTGCCCCTTCGCAGATGGAGCTGTTTGATTATAAGCCTCTATTGAAAGAGCGGTTTGGAGAGGAGTTGCCATCTTCGGTTAGGGGTAATCAACGGGTTACCGGAATGACTTCCGAGCAAAGGTCTTTCCCTATCGCTATGGGAGACTATACTTTTGAACAATATGGCCAAAGTGGTGCCTGGTTAAGTAATCTGGTGCCACATCATCGCAAGATCGTCGATGATGTATGTTTTATAAAAAGCATGTACACTGAAGCCATAAACCACGATCCGGCAGTGACCTTTATTCAGACCGGATCCCAACAGGCAGGGAGACCCAGTATGGGCTCCTGGATCAGTTATGGACTGGGTAGTGAAAATGAGAACCTGCCTGCTTTTTCGGTCCTGCTATCCCGAAGTTGGAATGGAGGTCAACCGCTGTACGCTAAGTTGTGGGGTAATGGATTTTTGCCATCTCAGCATCAGGGTGTCATGTTCAGGTCAGGCAAGGATCCTGTACTCTATTTGAACAATCCTGAAGGGATTGACCGCGAAAAAAGAAAGCTGATGCTGGACCAACTGGCAGCTATGCATCAGAGTCAGTTTCATCATACGGGAGATCCCGAAGTATTGTCAAGAATATCCCAGTATGAAATGGCTTATCGAATGCAGATGTCGGTACCTGATACCATGGATACATCCAATGAACCGGATCATATTTATCAACTCTATGGGGAGGAAGCCAGAAAACCTGGTACCTACGCACATAATTGCCTACTGGCACGAAAACTGATTGAGAGCGGTGTTAGGTTTGTACAACTCTATCACCAGGGTTGGGATATGCATTCAGGTTTGCCACATTATATAGAAATGTTGACACGAGACACTGACCAGGCTTCAGCAGGTTTGCTCATGGATTTAAAACAAAGGGGTCTGCTTGAAGATACATTGGTGATCTGGGGTGGAGAATTTGGCAGAGGCTGCTATTCTCAGGGTAAACTAACCCCTAAAAACTATGGTCGAGATCATCATCCCCGCTGTTTTACCATCTGGATGGCAGGAGCCGGGGTTAAGAAAGGTATTACAATCGGTGAGACAGATGATTTCAGCTATAATATTACTGGAAACCCG
>JAUILF010000151.1 GCA_030433135.1 Bacteroidia bacterium
GTCCATGGCACCTGCTCCCCTTAATATTAAATCAGATTTTTAGACCTGCGCCAATCCTCCATCAACGGGGACCTCTGCTCCATTGATGAAGCTGGAGGCACCTGAAGCCAGGAAGAGGGCGGTTTGAGCTACTTCCGAAGCAGACCCGAACCTACCCAACGGAACCTGTTGTGATACACCCTCTGCGAAGCCGTTAATTTCGTCCGAACTAAGGTTCGTCTTGGACCAAATAGGCGTCTCAATCGGTCCGGGAGAAATTGCATTGACTCTGATCCCCTGAGGGCCCAACTCGGCAGCCAGGGTGCGTACGATGGACCTCAATGCAGCCTTACTGGCAGCATAGGCCGATATACCGGGCATTCCCTTTACATTGGACACCGAGGTATTAAACAAAATAGAGGCACCTTTACTCAGATGTGGTATTGCCAACTTTGCTGTGAAGAATGGCCCTTTCGTGTTGATGTCAAAGATCGAATCGTAATATTCCTCACTATACTCCGAAACCGGGTATGCGCCAAATATTCCGGCATTCAGAAACAACACGTCAATTCTTCCAAATTTCTCAACAGTCTGATCAATCAATCTCTTGCTGTCAGCCAATGAAGCAGCATCGGCCTTTATAGCCAGTACTCCTTCACCTAGTTCGGCTGAAGCTTGTTGTAGTTTTTCATTGGATCTTCCGGTAATAACCACCTTTGCCCCTTCTTCAAGGAATAACCTGGCGGTATCCAGTCCCATTCCAGATGTAGCTCCGGTGATCACTGCAACTTTGTCTTTCAATCTTGTCATAATTAGTTTTTGATTAAAAAATACATGAAATAAATAATTGACCGGTCGTCTATTTTCGTGTCAAAAAATTTTAGACCAGTAGGTTTCTAAGTATTATATCTCTGAAATCATCCAGCGGATCCTGGCATTTGCAAGATTTCATGGTCACCAAAGCACCTTTCCAGGCATCTTCGATGGCAGATGCCAGCTTCACTGAATCCATTCTGGTATCAAGTTGACCCTTCTTTTGTGCTTCACTGATCACACCGGCAATCTGTTCGACTGACTTTTTCATTAATGCATTCACCCTAGTTCTCATTACGGAACTAACTCCCGACATTTCCGATGCAATGTTGTTGACAAAACAACCACGCTCACATTGCAAGACCTCTACATTGTGTCTTATTCTCAGTTCGTAGAATGCCAACAATCTATCTTTTGCCGTCTTGGTCGGGCTCAGTAACACCTTATCCAGCATCTGGCCACTGTGTGAAAAATAATGTTCCATTGCCTCCAGGGCAAAATCTTCCTTGGAATCAAAATAAAAGTAGAAAGATCCCTTGGGTACACCGGCAGCTTCCACTATGTCCCTGACGCTAGTACCGTTGTAGCCTTTATCATACATAACCTCAAGACCTGCTTGCAGGATCTCTTCCTTCTTCTCGATGCCCTTGGTGCCAACTCTCTCTTTCATTGCATTTAATTGACCGGTCGTCTAGTAAACATGTTAAAACGTAAAGGGTTTAGATTTTTTGGAAAAAAAACAAAAAACCGACCTTGTGATACTACTACCTTTTTTTCTTACCTGATTTGAAAATCCCTCCACTGAAGCCACCTATTCCCAGAAGAAACCCGAAATCGTACCAGTTTCCATTATTGTTGATGGCATACATGGTGACATCATCCATGAAGATTCCCAGGATAAAAGACAATGGAGCTATGAATCCATGTATTAAACCCCAGATAAACCCCTGCCGGGTTTCAGCATCCACGCATTGGTCAATGGCTTCGGGTGAAGCACAGGATGAAATAAACATAACCGTAAGAAACAGGAGAAGTAGTGATGTGAGTTTGGAACTGTTCATTTGTTGGATTTATTCTATGTTGTCTAATATAGACTTACTTGACTACTAGCGCCATTCTTTTCGATTGGGATCTACCTCTCAACGACGAGTGTAGACACTTCTATTACATATGTACATCCTTTCACCTGAGTGATCAATGTACACTTTTGAAATAGACCTCGTTGGTACGGATATCCTGCTGAAAACGGGATAGCGTAGTATCAGCATTTATGGTCAGGCATTCAATTCCCATCATGTCAGCCAGTATCTCCAGATACTCCTGCGTCAATGAAGGTGCATAAACGGTGTGGTGTGCACCTCCAGCCAGGATCCAGGCAGAGACCGCGGTTTTAAAATCCGGTTTTGGTTTCCACAATACCCGGGCCACCGGCAACTTCGGTAAATCCTGTTCTGGAGCAATGGCATCAACTTCGTTGACCAGCAGACGGAATCGATACCCTAAATCCACCAACGATACATTCAGAGCCGGACCTGCCGTCCCGGTAAATACCAACCTGACCGGATCACTGCGATTGCCTATTCCCAACGGGTGGATTTCACAACGAGGTTTGTCCTCTGCAATAGAGGGACAAATCTCAAGCATATGTGCTCCCAGGACAGACCCGCCCTGATTAAAATCATAGGTGTAGTCCTCCATAAAGGACAGTCCACCCGGCAAACCCCAGCTCATCACCTTCAGGCAGCGCATCAACGCAGCCGTCTTCCAGTCTCCTTCAGCACCAAATCCATATCCATCGGCCATTAGTCGCTGTACAGGTAGTCCTGGTAGTTGCTTCAAATCTCCCAGATTTTCAAAGGTATCGGTAAAAGCACTGAATCCACCCGACTCCAGGAAAAACCTCATCCCCAGCTCAATGCGAGCTGCCTCTTTTAATGCATGATGTCTATTGCCTTCCCAGGCAAGGTCTTTCGTCACCTGGTATTGCTCCTGGTACTCATCAACAAGTCGGATCACATTGGAATCCTCCACCCCTTCCAGGCAAGCCGTAAGATCCTGTAATCCATATCCATAAACTTCGAAGCCAAATTGGCGCTGTGCTGACACTTTGTTTCCCTCTGTGACAGCCACTGAACGCATATTGTCACCAAAGCGGGCGACCTTCATAGTACGCATGGCGGCAATTGCTCCAACCACTCTCGACCACACTCCAATTTCACGCAAGACCCTGCTCTCGGTATAATGACCTACTACTACTTTGCGCTTCACTCCCATGATGGTGGTGATATGCCCAAATTCTCTGCCTCCATGTGCAGACTGGTGTAGATTCATATAATCCATATCAATTTCTTCCCAGGGAATTTCCCGGTGAAACTGGGTGTGCAAATGCAACAACGGTTTCGAGAGGATGCTCAATCCATTAATCCACATCTTAGCCGGAGAAAAAGTGTGCATCCAGGCAATGATCCCAACACATTGAGGTGAAGCATTAGCCTGAGAAATCGTATTCAGGATCTCTTGTGAGGACGTAAGAATCGCTTTGAAAATAATACGGACGATGCATTCGGAGGACAGGTCAAGGTGGTCCACCACCTTAAGTGCATCACTTCTTACCTGTTTCAATACCTCATCACCATAAAGATGCTGGCTACCAACTACAAACCATATCTCCTGTCCTGTAAACGGATTCTTATCACTATGCATGTATCTGGTTATTGGTTCGTTATCCGGTGAAATATAAGTATGCCGCTATAATCAAAACAACCACAACCACGGACCATATGACATCGCCCCGGCTGTAACTGGCCCGATTGGAAATCCTGTCTTCTTCGGACAATGTCGCAAAAGTCAATCCCTTGATTTTTTCAAATGCTGGAGCTTCGGTTGCGTAACTGACAGCAATCATAGTGACTGCACTCACAATTAGTATCAGAATACTATAGTACTGAAAAAACATGCTGTTGATAATCCAGAAGAAGCTGCCCTCTTCGTAGGAAAAGTCCTCCGAAAGTGCAACCGGAGTATCAATGGCCAAACGAAAAATACCCATGGCAAAACCCACACCCAATGCGGCCAGACATCCTTTGGCGTTGAGTTTTTTGTTAAACACGCCAAAAAAGAACACAACAAAGATGGGAGGAGCCAGATAACCCTGGACACTCTGCAGGTAGTCATACAATCCACGGCTTCCCTGGATCACTGGAATCCAAAGTAACCCGATTACTACCATAATAGCCGTAGCAATTCGCCCAATTCTCACCAGGGATTCTTCTGAAGCATTGGGACGCAACTTAGAATAGAAGTCCATCGTAAAAAGTGTTGATGATGCATTGAAGACACCCGCCAGAGAACTCATCAGAGCTGCCAAAAGGCCTGCGACCACCAGTCCGCGTATCCCAGAAGGTAACACGGTTGCCACCAGCAGGGGAAAGGCCTGCTGTGCCTGTGCACTAACTACCTTACCTTCGCTATCCAGTAGAGCTGCAGAGATGGTGTCCATTTTACCACTGGCAGCCAGGGCAAAACAAATCATACCCGGAATGATAAAAATAAATACCGGGAGCAGTTTGAAAAAAGCTGCCGCTATGGTACCCCTGCGGGCTTCGGTGAGGTTGGCTGCTGCCAGTGTTCTCTGTACAATATACTGGTCTGTACACCAGTACCAAAGACCAATGATCGGGGCACAAAACAGCATTCCTAACCAGGGATAGTTATCATTGAAATACCAGGCCATTTCGGTATCGTTACTAACCGGTGACCAGGTTCCTTCCAGGCCTTCCGGCACCAGAGGCTTCCATAAATTAAACATATCTGTTCCTGCTATTCGCCGCAATTCATCCCAGCCACCCAAAGCATCCAGCCCATACCAGGTAACCAGAATCGAACCCAGCACCAACACAATACTCTGAATCGCTTCGGTATAGGCTACGGCTTTAAGTCCACCAAGTATGGTGTAGGCTCCTGTCAAAATGATTACCAATATGGAGCCAAGCCAGAAACTATCAAGTCCCATAAAGTTTACTTCAGGCATAAGGACTCCAAACACAATCCCACCAGCAAATATTCCCACCGCCACCTTGGTCAGGACATATGCTACCAGCGATATTAGTGATAGTACCCATCTGGCCGTAGGTGAAAACCGCTTTTCAAGGAACTCCGGCATGGTAAACACCTGAGACCTCATGTAAAAGGGAGCCATGACCCAGCCCAGTATCAGAAGGCACCAGGCATGTAACTCGTAGTGCGCCATCGCCACACCGTCTGTTGCCCATGATCCAGCCAAACCAACCAGATGCTCCGAGCCGATATTGGAGGCAAAAATCGATGCCCCTACCACAAACCACCCCAGATTTCTCCCCGCCAGGAAATACTCATCTGAGGTTTCATTTTTTTGTTTGATAACCCACCATGCGATACCTAGTATCAGGGTGAAGTATGCCAGGATCAAGATCCAGTCCAGTGTTGAAAGTACAGTCATGTTCGTTTTTCGTTAGATTCAGTTTTTCATTTACAGATGGTTATCCGGATGGGGTAAAGTTTTTCTTAATGTTTCAATCAAGGGATCGCGATAGTCGGAAATAAATGCCAGGATGTGATCAAATCCGGTAAATTCTTCCTCTGTATGGGTGGTGGTCACAATAATGGTTGGAGCCTTTGCATGGTAGCTTGCCTGAGCACCGGTAACACTGTCTTCAAAAACGAGGCACTCTTCTATGGGCAAACCGATCGCTTCAGCAGATCGTATGAAAATCTCGGGATCGGGCTTGCCCCTGTCAACACTTTTGGCATGCATGATGCTTTGAAATCTGCTTCGAAGTCCCAGACGATCGACTACAAAATCAACGTTATCAGGAGGGGCGGCAGTGCCAATAGCCATAGGAATGCCTGCATTCTCAAGATCATCAAGCCACTGATCAAGTCCTTCGATAAGACGGAGTCTGGGACTGAAGATTTCCCGGTAAATCTCTTCTTTCCTACCTGAAATCAATTTCCTTTCCTCTTTAGTAAACCGGTCACCAAACAACCTTTCCAGGATCTCCTCATTGATCCCATGGACTTTTTCTTTTATTTCTTCCAGAGTCATAGTAATTCCATGATCAGCCATGTTCTTCCTCCACGCTTCGTGATGAACCAACATATTATCCACCATGGTGCCGTCCATGTCAAATATCACTCCCTTCATTGACCGTAATATGCCTCCTTACCATGTTTTCGCAGATAATGCTTCTTGATCAGAGCCTCTTTTAGCCTGGGGGCATCGCCTCTTATCTGAAGTGTAATAAAAGCCATCCTTGCCAATTCCTCTAAAACAGCAGCATGATAAACAGCCTTCTCAACTGATTTTCCCCAGGCAAAAGGGGCATGGTTAGACACCAGCATCATTTCAACTTCCTCAGGATCCAGCTCACGCTCCCTGAATGCATTAATGATTTGCCACCCGGTTTCATACTCGTAGTTACCCTCTATCATGGAGTCATCCATTGCCGGGGCACACGGAACGTCCACGGTAAGGTGATCGGCATGAGTGGTTCCAAAAATGGGAATGTCTCTCTGAGCCTGAGCCCAGGCTGTCGCATAGGTCGAATGGGTGTGTACCACTCCCCCTATTTGTGGCCATTGCTTATACAAGACGGCATGAGTAAGTGTATCAGAGGAAGGCCGCATGTCTCCTTCTACCACATCACCATCAAAGTTGACAATGACCATGTCATCAACTGCCAGGTCTGAATAAGGTACTCCACTCGGTTTTATGGCAAATACTTCACGCTGACGATCTGCTGCACTGGCATTACCAAATGTAAATAATACCAAACCCAGTTCCGGCAGACGCATGTTGGCATCATAAGCTTCCTTTTTCAAATACGTATATTCACTCATGGTCAGATATTTGATTCTCAATCACCTTTCCCAATACCTCATACTGCTCATAAAGTTTGTCATATGTCCCGGCATAATGGGCCCTCGGCTCATAAGTTCGATCAAACCCCGACCCCATTTCTTCCATAGCCAGGGGAATATCCCGGTATATTCCTGCTGCAACCGCCGCAAACATTGCCGCTCCCAGGGCACAGGTTTGCTCAGATTGAACAATCCGAATAGGACGGTTGAGTACGTCGGCCAGGATCTGCATCACAAAGGGTGATTTTTTCGCTACTCCTCCCAGGCCAATGATACCCTTTATTGGAATCCCTTCGTCCTGAAAACGGTCAACAATCTTTCGAGCGCCAAAGCAGGTGGACTCTACCATGGCCCGAAATAATTTTGGTGCATCTGTTCCCAGATTTAAGCCGAACACTCCACCCTTCAGGGCCTGATTTGCATCAGGTGTCCGACGTCCATTGAGCCAGTCAACGGCAACAAGGGCACTGCCTTCTGGTTCCACTTTTTCAGCAGCGGCGGTCAAAGAAGCAATCATTTGATCACGCATTTTCTCCACCAATTGTTCTCTTTCGGCATTTTTCATCTGATCCTGGGAAAGCAAGTTTTCAAGTGGCCACATCAAGATCTCCCTGAACCAGGCATAGACATCGCCAAATGCCGATTGTCCAGCTTCCATGCCCATCATACCCGGAATCACTGAGCCATCTACCTGTCCGCAAATGCCCTTTATCAATTTGTCTCCAATTTCTTCAGCCGGAGCCACCAACATATCACAGGTTGAAGTTCCCATTACCTTGCTCAGGTGATAAGGTTCAATCTGTCCACCCACAGCACCCATATGAGCATCAAAGGCACCAACGGCTACTACCACACTGGTAGAAAGTCCCAATCGATCAGCCCAGTGATCAGACAGGGTTCCTGCCGCTTGATCCGACGTGTAGGTTACGCCAAATAGACGATCTCTCAGCCCTTCCAGAAGTGGGTCTATCTGGGTAAAAAATGAATCGGGAGGCAGGCCATTCCAATCCGGATGCCACATGGCTTTATGACCTGCCGCACACCGGCTTCTCTTCATCGAATGAACATCATGGCCCCCTGTCAGAAGGAAAGGTATCCAATCGCAATGCTCTACCCAGGAATAGGCCGTATCTCTTATAGCAGGATCTGCACGGAGCAGGTGGAGAATCTTGGCCCAAAACCATTCTGATGAATAGGTGCCTCCTTCATATCTGGTATAATCCACCGGTCCTTCATGACATAACTGATTGATTTCAGCTGCCTCTCCTATGGCCGAGTGGTCCTTCCAGAGCACAAACATGGCATTGGGGTTCTCCTCATAACCACTGATCATCGCAATTGGAGTACCCGAACGATCTACAGCCACTGGAGTTGAACCGGTAGTGTCAATACCAATTCCAACTACCTGTGAGGCTACATCAGTTCAAACCTCACGTAACAAGGTGGTGATACTCTTCTCCAGACCTTCAATGTAATCCAGAGGATGTTGTCTGAATTGGTTGGTCTCCGGATCACAATACAAACCATCCTTCCATCGAGGGTAGTGACAAACCTCCGTATGCAGCTCCTTGCCACTCTCTACCTCGACCAGTAAGGCTCTCACTGAATCCGTTCCAAAATCTACGCCTATCACGTACCGGCTCGTACTATCTCCCACTAACTCATATTGTTGTCTGTAAAAAAATGGCAAGTTAAAGTACTGATGATTTGGCCAATTACCCATTATTTGACCTGATTTATCTGTTTGACTATGCTCTGAAATCAGTTTGACACTAAAGCTAAACTGCTACCTTTGTCCCTGACAGTTCGTAAACCCCTTTCTTTAAAATAATAGGTAGTCCCTGTTTAAATAAGATTCCAAATGAATTTCTACCGATTGGTTGTTCCGGTTTTGATTGGATTGCTGATGATAGGTTGCGGTGGCAGCTCTTCCAAACGTTTGGCTCGTGGTTCTTATGACAGTGCCATTACCAAGGCCGTTAAAAACCTGCAAAAAGATCCGTCAGATCATGACGAACGCAACATCCTGAAAAAAGCCTATGAGCAGAGTGTCACAGAATCAATGGCAGTCATAGACCGTCTGGTTGAACAAAATAATGGTGAGTCACTCCTCCAGGTGGTTAGAGAGTATCAATCGCTGGAAAGAGTAACTAATCAAATCAGTTCTTTGCCGCATGAAGTGAACCGGCATTTTCACCTGAAGAACTATGCCGAAGATATCCAGCATTATACCCGGCTTGCATCTGATGTACTCTTTGGTGAAGGTGAGGCTTTAATGCAATCTCCCATCCAGGCAGACCACAGGACGGCTTATGATAAGTTTATGGCTATCCGGAGTATTAATCCACAATTCCCTTCAATCAACAGGTGGATCGGTGAAGCTGAAAATCTGGCTACCAGCAAGATCCTGATATCTGTGCAAGACAAATCCAGGTATCGGTTCAGGGACACCCTGATTTCGTTCCTGAGGGAAGATAAATTGGATGACCTTAATCAGGAAAAGTGGCTCAGGTATTACCTCAGCGACAACCAGCAGTTCTTTGGAGAAGTAAAAATCATGATTGCCAAGATCGGAATAGAGCAAAGTCCAAAACAAACAGAGACACACAATTATTCCAAGCAACTTTCCCCACAGCAGGAAGCAGAAAGAACTACCAGTCAGCAAACTGAAAAACCCGAAGAAGTCGAAGACAAAGTTCAGACAATTACAGCTAAGGTGGTTGAAGAAAAAATCGATTACGAAATCATCTTACGCGGTACAATAACTTACGTAAATCACTACACCGGTCAGGCTATTAGGACCGAAGAGTTGTTGAGTAAGGATACTTTCACCAGAACCCTTTACCAGGTATCCGGTAATGAAAGTGCAATCGATGTCGAGATGAAACAAAAAATCGAAGCCAATGAGGGAAAGGTCGTTCCCGATGAAAAAGACTGGGTGCAACAACAAATCCCTGGATGGAATCTATATGTGTATGGCAAGATCCGGGAGTCAAGGAGTATGTTTTGAGACCTTTTATCAGGTCAAGTCATGTCATGAAGAATTAACTTGTCTCTCGAAGCAAATTTGACGAACTTGAAGGGTCTTTAATCGCTCCAAATGATCAAAAAAGGCCTACGCATTATCCTGGTTACCACTTTGGCCCTGGGTGTCATACTGTTTTTGGTTTATCTCTTTCTTCCAGGATATGCTACCAGATACATTGAACAACACGATCAAGAATGGATCGATCGTGATATTACGATCGAAAAGTTGAGCGTAAACCCTTTTGGGCTAGATTTTCGTGCTGATCAGGTCACTATTTCAGAACCGGGAAATGATTCTGTTTTTTTATCAACAGGGTTGGCATACGTGAATCTCCAGTTTTGGCCACTGTTCAAATCCCGATTTATCGTCGAAGAAGTTCTTCTGGATGATGTCTTCGGACACATTATCCAGAAGGGATCTACATTCAACTTCAGTGACCTCCTGGAAACGCGTTCTGATACTACGGCTTTCGAAAGTGAAGACCCGAATTCCTGGTTTTTCCTGATTGAGGATATTCAATTAAGAAGTGGTGCCTTGCTATATGAAGATCTCCTGGTACCAAGTAAAATAACACTGGACACTTTAGATCTCAAGGTTGAACCTATCAGCTCCGTGACTGATACGATCACCGTGTCATACCGTGCACATCAGGCCGAAGGCGGAGAACTCACCGGTGGTCTTGCATATATACTAAGTTCAGGTGACTATCAAACCAGTCCAGCCATCAAGAATTGGGAATTGTCACCATACATGCCCTACGCTACAATGGGTATGAACCTGGGTACTTTTGAAGGAAATATCGATGCTGATTTTCGTATCGATGGCAACATCAAAGAGTCTAAATATTTAGCGATGGGTGGTGTGTTTGAACTTCAGGATTTTATCATCACAGACCCTGAAAATGACTCCTTGTTTCAATTCGGAATATTTCATATTGATATTGATTCGCTGAACACCAACAGTCAGCTCTATGATTTTAACAATGTGCAATTGACTGATTCGTATGTGAAATTTGAGTATATGCCTGATGGAGATAATTTCACCAATCTACTGGTCAGCACAACCGTTGATTCAACAGGTGGCCAAGTCAGTGTGCAGGATACCAACAGGACCATTGCAGGCAATTATTACGCCAGTCCCTTTGAATATTTTGCGCTCTATGTATACGAACTTACCAAGGACTATATCTTCAAATCCTATGAAGCGGACAGTGTTGTTGTGCGAAATTTTAACCTGGATTTTTACGATTACACCCTGGAAGATCCATTCTTTATGCAATTGGAGGAGCTAACACTTAGAGCTGGAAATATCGCCCTGGAAGATCCGGATTTTGACTTTCACTTCGAGAGCATCATTAACAAGTCCGGTGTAATGGATGGAGACATTCTGGTGAGTAGAGAAGGAGCCCGAAATATGGATGTTAATTTTGAGATTCGGGGTGTCTTCCTATCTCGATTTAGTCCCTATTCCAGATTTTACACTGCCCACCCCTTCTGGGAAGGAGCCGTAAATTTCACCAGTAACAGCACTATCGAAGATTATTATCTCACTAGTGATAATCATCTATTTGTCGAAGAAATTGAAGTAGGTGATAAAAGTGTCACAAGTTCAGGTCGCTCCATGCCTATGAAATTGGCGGTAGCTATCTTGCGTGACCTGGATGGAAATGTAGATCTGGATGTCCCCATTGAGGGACCTCTTGATGATCCGGAATACAAGGTTTGGAAGGTAGTCTGGCAAGTGCTGGGTAATCTCATCGTAAAGGCCGGAACTGCTCCCTTTCGATTACTGGCTCAAGCCTTCAATGCGGACGAAGAAGATCTGAAGAATATCAGTTTTGCCAGTGGGCAAAGAGACCTGGGAAAATCTCAAACCAAAGCCCTGGATGCTATTGCACAGGTTCTACTACAAAAACCAGAAATTGCTATCACCTTGATACATCTGTACAACAAACCCTACGAACTGGATGCTCTGGCGATTTACCAGGCCAAAGAGGAATACCTGATGACTTTGGATTCCACTGCAATGGTGAACAACGATACTTTATTGGATCCTTTGACAGCAATTGCAAATACAGATTCTCTATTTATCCACTATCTGACAGAAACTTCACCGGCATTTGATCCCGATGAACCATTGGCACAAAACGCACGTTTGCGTTTCGGTGTCGAGACTTTGACTGCAGAATTAGATTCCATTCTGCAAATCCAGAAGGATTTGGTCCACCAGTATCTGGCCATCGAAAAAGAGGTGCCCGAGCGACAATTCCACATTGTTGACGGGTCCGAAAGTGATGATGCCATTGAACAAGTGTATCCGAAATTTACAGTTAACTACGAGGCCGGTGATTCTACCACCGTCAATCCTGATATGGAAGCCGGATCTGATATCACCAATTCTCCTCAAAAGTGATTTTGCGTGCCATAGCCTGGCCCTTCAGAGCCAATTCAGTTGCCAGGAAACAATGATCCTGGGTCATGGCAGTCTCAGTACGATTCAATATATCCTGTGTTAGTTGTTCTCCATAGGGCAAGGTCACTTCAGAACAATCAATATATCGTGTATCGTTCTGATTAACCAGGAAAAGATGATTGCCACCTTCCCTTCCCGCCAGGTCGGTATATTTCCTTAATTCAATATAACCTTCGGTGCCAAGTATAGTCAACCTACCATCGCCCCAGGTATCCAGACCATCCGGAGTAAACCAATCGATCCTGATGTAGCCGGTTCCCTGGTTTCCCAGGACATTCATATCTCCAAAATCATCAAAATGATCATATTCCTTGTTTGCCACGTTTGCAATCTGAGCTCCGGTTACCCTGGCGTCAGTAGAACCGGTAAAATAGAGAAACTGGTCACATTGGTGAGATCCAATGTCAGTGAGTATTCCTCCAAAATTTTTCTTGTCCCAAAACCAGTCAGGCCTGGTGTGGGCCCGCATTCGATGGGGTCCGAGACCAATGGTTTGTATCACTTGCCCAATCGCTCCGGATTGTACAAGGTCACCGGCATGAACCGTTGCCTTGTTTCGCAGCCTTTCGCTGTACATAATGGAATAGATCCGGCCCGTTTCCTGTTGTACTTTTTTGACTTCCTCCAATTGCTCCAGCGTGGTTATACCAGGTTTATCCGCCATAAAATCCTTACCATGTTGCATCACTCTGATGCCCAGAGGAGCCCGCTCCACCGGAATAGAAGCACTCACCACCAATTGTATCGAGGAATCTTCAAGAATTTCTGCTTCCTCACTGGCTAGTTTGGCATCGGGAAATCTCTTCTGAAATCGCTCGATCAGATCCGGTTCAATCGCATAAAAAGATACAAGCTCTCCGCCTGCCTCGAGCATGGCTTGAACCTGTCCATAAATATGTCCGTGGTTTAACCCTATGGCTGCAAAACGAATTCCTTGCGATCTCCCCTTGACAGGACTACGGAATGAAGACTTGGCTTTTTCATGCTTGATTTTTCCCGCTGTTATTGCTTGTGGCAGGAAAGGTACTCCAGCCAGAGCCATAGCTCCCTTTGACAGAAATCTTCTTCTGGATTCATGATCTTTCATGGCTTTGTATTTTGATTCATCACCAACTACAATGTAGAGAATATTCTAAAAAGATCGTTAAATCGATATGTTTGTTGATTCTTTATTCCTCGTTCCTGACTCTCTTACAATGCAAAGAGTAATCAGGGGAATGAGTATATTAACGCATGTAAACTTGTACTGTGTAGCTTTATCTGGATATTATAATGCACCTTAGAATAAAAGCATGGATTGTTGCGATCATCCTTCTGACACCCTGGCTGATCCCAAAAGCCACGGCACAACTGGATAGTACAACCCTGGCTTTCCATGATAGTATTTTGACAGCTCAACAAAACGAAAGTGCCAGAATACTGCACGAAATGGATTCTATCCTGCTCCAGGACAGCCTGAATTCAATTGCCCTCCGCGAACGCCTCGAAGCAGGTGGGCTTGAACCTGCAGTCCGAACCAGGTTAGCTCGACAAGTTGATTCCCTATTTAGTATAAGGACTCAACATGAGTTG
>JAUILF010000152.1 GCA_030433135.1 Bacteroidia bacterium
AAAGTAGGAGTATAGCAGGGAGATCAGAAATAGCAGCGAAAGACACAGGAACTGGGTTTCATATGATTTTTGTTCAGAACTAACAGATTCCATGTCTTCTTTCGAGCTACAGGCAAATCGGCATAAAATTATACCTTTACGGCTCATTTTTAATACGGAGTTAATGAGTGCCGAATTGTTCGAAAAGGTACGAAACATTATTTCGCAGATTGAAAGCGAGTCACCTGCCGATGCAGAAGCACTGGAAGCATTTCGTCTGCGCTACCTGGGGTCCAAAAACACGATCAAACCTTTCTTTGCTGAAATGAGGTCGGTTGCCAGTGAAGACAGGAAAGCATACGGACAATTGCTCAACGAAGCCAAGAAGAAAGCTGAGGAAATCTTCAAATCCACTCAGGAAGCTCTGTCTTCAGACACTGATTCCGCTTTGAAGGGGCTTGACCTCACTGCCCCCGGTTACCCCATACCATTGGGGTCCCGGCATCCGGTATCAGTCGTGATGCAACAGATCATTTCCATCTTTCAAAGAATAGGATTTACGGTAGTCGAAAACCGTGAGATTGAAGATGAGTGGCACAACTTTACCGCCCTGAACACTCCTGAAGATCATCCGGCAAGGGACATGACGGATACCTATTATCTAAAGGGTGACCTGACCCGAATGCTGAGGTCACAGACTTCAACGGTTCAGGTTCATGTTATGGAGTCCAGAAAGCCTCCGATCCGGATCATTTCTCCAGGCAGGGTTTACCGCAATGAAACTATCTCCGCCCGGGCACATGCTCAGTTTCACCAGGTTGAGGGTCTCTATGTGGATGAAGGTGTCTCATTTGCCGACATGAAACAGGTGATTTTTCACTTTGCCAAGGAGCTTTATGGTGAGGATGTAAAGATTAGACTAAGACCCTCCTATTTTCCATTTACTGAACCAAGTGCTGAAGTGGATGTATACTGGGGACTCAATAATGAGGACGACTATCGCATGACCAAAGGCACCGGCTGGCTGGAAATTATGGGATGCGGTATGGTGGATCCAAATGTGCTTGAAATGTGTGGCATTGATAGTGAAAAATATAGTGGATTTGCATTTGGAATGGGTATCGAGCGCCAAGCCATGCGAAAATACAAGATCAACGATATTCGCCTGTTGTTCGAAAATGATATCCGCTTTCTGGAACAGTTTAAGAATGCTCTCTAAACTTCGTTCAACCAGTTTATGAAACCAAGTATTCCCAAGGGAACCCGTGATTTCTCCCCGGTAGAATTGCACAAACGGCAATATATTTTTGGCATCATCAGAGATGTTTACGAACGATTTGGGTTTCACCCAATCGAAACTCCCGTGATGGAAAACCTCTCTACGCTTACCGGTAAATATGGTGAAGAGGGGGATAAACTTTTATTTAAGGTTCTTAATAACGGAGACTTTCTGTCGAAGGCTGACCCTGAGGCTCTGGCAGAGAAAGACTCTCAGGCATTGGCACCCTCCATTGCGAGGCGTGGGTTGAGGTATGATCTTACGGTACCTTTTGCACGATATGTGGTGATGCATCAAAATGACCTCACCTTTCCCTTTAAGAGATATCAGATACAACCTGTGTGGAGGGCTGATCGGCCGCAAAAGGGAAGATACCAGGAGTTTTATCAATGTGATGCCGATGCCATTGGCTCTGACAGCCTGATGTACGAAGCTGAATACATTCAGATCATTGACGAAGTATTTAGCACCTTGGGTCTGAAGGTAGAGGTAAAGATCAATAGCCGAAAGATTCTTGCAGGGATTGCCGAGGTTAGTGGAGTTTCCGATCGAATGATGGAAATGACTATGGCAGTTGATAAGTTGTGGAAAATAGGCTGGGAGGGAGTCCGGAGGGAACTCCTGGCTCGTGATTTTACCACTGATCAGATTGATCATATCCAGAGGTACTTCAGCGTTGAAGATGTGCAGTCACTGCGAACAATCTTTGCAGACTCGGAGATTGGTACCACCGGATTGGATGAAGTGGATGAAATTCATGGCTATCTGGAGGGCTATGAGCTTAGCCAGGAACTGGTAGTGGACGTGACCCTGGCCAGAGGGCTGAATTATTATACGGGCTGCATATTTGAAGTGGTTTCGAAGGAGGTGAAAATGGGAAGCATTCTTGGTGGAGGTCGGTATGATGATCTGACCGGAGTGTTTGGTATGGCTGGTATGTCCGGAGTCGGGATTTCGTTTGGTGTTGAGCGAATATTTGACATACTTGAAGAATTGAAGAGGTTTCCCGATGATCTGGATCAAACGCTGGATCTGCTTATGCTTGCTCTGGACCCCGAAAGTCACAAAGTGGCATTCAAACTGCTGACTGAATTTCGGGATTCTGGTTTGCGAACGGATCTGTATCCGGAACCTGCAAAGATGAAAAAGCAGATGAAGTATGCGAACCAGACAGGTGTTTCCCACACACTCATTATTGGTTCAGAAGAAGTAGAGAAAGGCATTTATACTCTCAAAAACATGAAGACAGGCGATCAACAGAAACTTTCTGCCGCACAAATTGTGGAAACTTTACAATCATGAGCGTGACCGTGCAACCGGCAAGGAGTCTTAAAGCCATTCAGGGTATGCTGAATGATGGTTCGCTGACCTGTAAGGAACTGGTGCAGACCTACCTGTCAAATATCGAGGAGCAGAAGGAGCTCAATGTGTTTGTTGAAGTTTATGAGCAGGAAGCACTGGAAAGGGCAGAAAACCTTGACCAAAAAGCAGTTGCCGATCGGGGTAGGTTGTTTGGAGCTGTGTTTTCGCTGAAAGATGTGATTTCATACAAAGGCCATGCATTAACGGCCGGAAGCAAGATTTTACAAGGCTATGAAGCCTTGTATTCCGCAACAGCAGTCGAGCGGTTACTGGCGGAGGCTGCCATCATTATTGGCCGGGTAAATTGCGACGAGTTTGCCATGGGCTCGGATAACCGGACATCATATTACGGGGCAACCCACAATGGAGTGGATAAGACACGTGTGCCTGGAGGGTCCAGCGGGGGTTCTGCGGTAGCAGTGCAAATGAACCTTTGCCTCATGTCACTCGGATCTGATACGGGGGGCTCGGTAAGGCAACCTGCATCGTTTTGTGGAGTGGTCGGCTTTAAGCCAAGCTATGGAAGAATAAGCAGGCACGGTTTGATTGCTTATGGGTCATCTTTTGACCAAATCGGAGTTATTGGTAACGAACTTGAGGATGTTGAGCTGGTCTATCAGGTGATGCAGGGACCTGATGAGTTTGATGGTACTTTAGTCTCGCAGGTAGAGGAGAGTAAGAAAGTAGCCAGTACGGGAGTAAGATTTGCTTTCATTGAGGAAGCCCTTGACCATCCGGGATTACAAAGCGAAATCAAGGACGCATTTTATGGTGCAAAGGAGTTGTTGGGGGAAGCTGACCATCAGGTGCTGCCTGTATCCTTTAATCTCTTTGATTATGTGATCCCCGCATATTATGTACTTACTTCGGCAGAAGCATCAAGTAACCTGTCGCGGTATGACGGAATCAGATACGGTTTCCGAAGTCAGAATGTATCTTCCTTAAATGAAATGTATACCCATACCAGAACAGAGGGCTTTGGTGCTGAAGTGAAGCGGAGGATTTTACTTGGTAGCTTTGTGCTAAGTGTTGGATACTACGATGCCTATTTTGCCAAAGCCCAGAAGGTGAGAAGGCTGATCAAGGACCAATTTGAGGAATGGTTTACCAGTTATGATGCTATTCTTATTCCTACCGCACCAACCACTGCCTGGTCTCTGGGTGATCAGATATCTCCGGTCGAGATGTATTTGGCTGATATCTATTCCGTACTTGCCAACCTGGTCGGGTTGCCGGCAGTTTCTGTGCCGCTGGGAACAGACAGCGACGGTTTGCCATTTGGGATTCAGTTATTAAGTGCCCGTTTCGAGGAATCAGCTTTATTGAAGATGGCTGAAGAAGTAAAGTCAGTGCTCCAATCCTAAAAAGTAGTCCTGCTCTTGATAATTTCCTGTATATCTCAAAATAAGAGATATGATTTGGTGCCTTAAGGCCTGGAAGAAATGTTGACTCTATATGCAACACACAGGCCATATACTGATCTGATCTGGATCGAGATAACAGGTCAGGAACTTATCTAAAAAATTGTTAATGTTTTAAGGTTGGGAGCATAAATTACTTTTCTTTGCCGTTTAGAAATTTCGCGTAATTAACATATTGGCACGATTTATGCATTAAAAATTTTATTAATGTATAAGTCTAAATAAAATCAGTATGTTATTCCGATGTTTTTTAGATACTGATAGTTCTAATCCCATGGTCATAGCTCCTGTGCTTTCACGGGCAGTATACATCTTGTTGATGTGTATGTTGCCAGTCTGTTTGTCAGCTAATCTCTTGGTTGACCTGGAGCATTTTATCGAAACGGATGGGTTTATAGAGGATGTAGACCATGATGAGGTGATGCCTTATATCATGAACTATTTGGAGAGTCCCAGACATACGGAGGTTATTCTGTCCAGGACTTTGATGTATTTGCCTCTGGTTGAACAGGAACTTAAGAGACATGGTTTGCCTGAAGAACTGAAAGTGCTTCCACTGATAGAGTCGTGTTATGATCCGCGGGTGGGTTCTTCGAAAGGAGCATTAGGTCTGTGGCAGTTTATGACCATAACGGCCCAGGAGATGGGATTGAGAGTAACTGCTGATGTGGATGAAAGAAGGGACCCTGGCAGATCCACCGGTGCTGCTCTGGAGTACCTAAAATATTTATACGGTAAATATGGAGACTGGTCGGTTGCTTTTGCTGCATACAATGCAGGACCTGGTAAGGTCAACAGGGCAATAAAGCTCTCTGGAGGCAATAAGTCGTTTAATGCCATCAAGTACTATCTTCCCCGGGAAACACGTGATTACATTCCCAAATATCTGGCTGCTCAATACATCGTTTCACGATATGGTGAGCATGGACTCAATCCGGATCTGCCGGATCTGGATTTGCAATGGACATCCACGGTTACGGTATACCGGGAAATAAACCTGGAGGAAGTGGCCGCTTGCACTCAAGTGCCGGTGGAAACATTAGCTCGGTTGAATCCCGGATTGAATCATCATGTCATCCCGGCTATTGATGGTGGTTACAAGTTGGTTCTTCCACATCGTGTACGTACTTTATTTGAAGATTACCAAACAGATACGCCCCGGAATGCATACTGTCTTGAGTACTCCCAATACGAGTATGAAGTTGATGATCGCACTACTATTTATGAAATTGCAAACAAGTTTGACATAAATCCTTATCTGATCAAATATTGGAATCAGATGACTCAGCCAACCGTAAAAAGGGGAGAAGTACTTATGATCTACCAGGTATTAAACCCTTGCGGCAGATCAGGCGATTCTGACATTGTGCCCAATCCGTTTGCCAAGTTGCCTTCACGCATTAGTGCAGAGGAAATCATGCATCTAGCTGCCCTGGACTATGCTCTCAGACTTGAAGAGGAATTGAATTGGGAGCTACATCAAAGCCGTCCCGGGATGTATGTAATGGATTGAGTGCTAAATCAAATTGAATTAAGGCTTGACTTTTTTTGCACAAAGGTTGTGTCTTGAAGATTTTTTTGCATTTTTAGGCCGTAATAAAAAATAGGCCCGGGAAAATCCCAGGCCTATCAACCAAACCCTAACCCCATGAACATGATCGTTTAACTCATTGAGAGTTATGTTCTTATCTCTTATTTTTTGATCTTAGTCTTACCGGTTTTCACCCACTATCCAATATGTAAACGCAGGATTCCTAAAAAGTGTTCCTTTAATGTTCGTTGTGGGAGTAAAACAGGTCCGAACTCTAATATTCTAAAAAACGAATTCGGACCCTATAAGTTCAGTATACCCTGTTTTCTTTGTATCAAGGGTTGTTAAGAAATTCTTAAAGAATTTCTATGCTCCGAGGTTCAGGCTTTTTGGCCTCTTCCTTTTTCTGGAGCTCTACTTTCAGTATTCCACTCTCATAAGTGGCTTTCACACTGGTTTGGTCGATGTCATCACTTAGGTGAAATCGCTTCTTGAAGTTTCCGAAGTTGAAACCACGGCGTCTCACTTTTACCCCTTCTGTTTTCTCCTCTTCCTTGTTCAGCTCAATCAATAAATGATCATCTTCCAGCTTTATGATGAAGTCACTTTTTTCAAAGCCTGGTACCGCCAGATCGATTTCAAATTTATCGTCCCATTCCAGGATGTTAAAAGCCGGTGACACGTTATAACTATGGTTGTGTACGGGCTTGAAAAGATCGCCCCAGAGTGCTTCGATAGGATCAACGGTTCTTCTTCTTGGTTTTGCTGTTGCTATTGTCATGATAAATGTTTTTTGTGTTATAGAACATCTTATCATGCTCAAATCCCGTTCCACTGCATTTTTCAGGACGAATGGGCAGAATTTTGCACGACAAACATGTCATAGTGACACTTTTTGACGATATGATGTGTCATTGTGACATATATTTAGTTGTTCTGTGCTGAAGGATGGGTACCGGCATCAGAGGCAACTACTGATTTCTTTCACACATGCGGCCTTCTGGAAATTTCATTACCAATTCCAGGTACTAATGTCCGATCAGAAATCACACCAATTAAATGGTTCAACGGAATTGCTGAGATGAGGTAATGTGGAATTACATTTTTTACTGACCTGCTTACCGCAAATTAGTTTTTGAACATCCAGGAGCTAATGTCCATCAAAGGGTTATTATTGGACACTTAAGCTCTCTATTGTCCAATAATTGGGTTTTTTTGGACAATAAAACGGCAAAGTGTCCCTAATTTGTGGTTTTTTGGACATAAAGGCATCTCTTATGGCCTATGAAATCCCTGCCTTGCCTCAGTTGAAAGCAAGGCAGTCCTGAAAAACAGTTATGATATTGGGAATATTGGAATCGACAATCTTGCTATTCTTGCCAGTGTCGAAGCCATGCTTCGACCATTCTATTAGAACATCCAGATTTCTTTTCTGATAATCAACTGCCATTGTAACTTCTTACAGACCGGACACTGGAGGATTAGCAGAATGAAAAATCGATCGACAAAGGATTTTCGATCAAAAAGTAGAGAAAATTTATTGGAGATAAACAATGAAAAATATAAATTTGCAGGCCATTTAACTATGCCTCCATAGCTCAGCTGGTTAGAGCGGCGGACTGTTAATCCGTAGGTCCAAGGTTCGAGTCCTTGTGGAGGCGCAAAAGCCTCGCTTGAAAAGCGGGGCTTTTTATTTTTATGCATTCCGTTTACATTGTCTATTCTGCTTCTTCAGATCTCTACTATGTAGGTCAATCCTCCGATGTAGATCAAAGAATGGTCTTCCACAATCATCTGAACGAAGGTGGATTTACAAGTAAACATAGACCTTGGATGCTCAAAAAAGTGATACCAACTGACAACGAAGGCATGGCTATCCGAATGGAACGATATATCAAAAGGCGTAAAAGCCGAAAATACATTGAAAGGCTAATCAATGATCCAGGCAGTGTTGAGAAATTGAGGAAACGATTTGGTTAGAGCGGTCCCGCTTTTTTGTGAGAAAAAGCGGGATTAATCCGTAGGTCCAAGGTTCGAGTCCTTGTGGAGGCGCAAAAGCCTCGCTGACAAAGCGGGGCTTTTTACTTCTATGCATGCCGTTTTACATTCTTGCGCAGCCTCCTCAGACCTATACTACATTGGAATGATCAGCAGCTTTTTAGAATTAATGGATCCAGAAGGTTTCTTTCAAGGTCCACTTTCCATCTAACTCTTCAAGCAGAATTAAACAGGCACTATTACCGTGATTTCCAAATGTGTGAATGAAATAGACACAGGCCATATCCATGCTATTCGAGAATGCAACTTCTGAAATAGAATATGTGCCAACGGATTCGGATTGACTGTCATTTGCAACAGCAATCGCATAAGGTGTTCTGTTATCAAAATCGGTCAATTTGTGATGAACTTGGTTCTGAATGTGAAATCATAGGGTTGATTTTCCAAGCTTTTTTCTATGACAATCGAATCACTTTGAGTAAATGTTCCATCAAGTAAGATGTGGAATTTCCACTTTATCAGGTTCATCGAATCGAGCCAGGCGGATCGAACACTATCGTACAGTTCTTCATTTTTGAAGAAAATCGACCATTCTTTACTTGTTAATTGAGATCGCAAAAGCTTCCCATCTTGATGTAATTGAAGTGTATCGAAGTTAGGGGGAAGTGGAGGTGTCGGAGGAATGCCCGGTGGAAAAGTCTTTAAATCTCGAGCTGCTATTACATTATTGAAATCTATCGATAGTATCTCCCTTTCTGAGGAGGTAGAGTCTTGGTTTGCCGTGCAAATGAAGGCAAGAATCATAGATAGAAAAGATCCTACTATTATACAGGGAACTTGGTAATTGTGTCTGATCATCACGCTGTTTGCATCAAAGATGCTGAAAGGAAATTAGTTGGTTGTTTATAATGTTTTCTTAGACCATCGCTGTCAGAAGTGTAACTTGAGGTCTATATCCTCTTCTAGACAAAACAGATCCTGTCTTGCGTGAAAAACGGAAAGTCTTAGGCTCTTTCAAAATGATTTCGTATCAGGCATACTAAGATCTTAAGAAGAGATGTGAGGGGAGATGTTGATAATAGCTATCCTTCTCTATAGATATTCTGACAATAGGGATACCGACACCTTTACGAAGGAATAGTTCCTGCGGTAGTACACCCATTCTCCGGTGGGGTCAATGAAGGGTGAGAAATCGGGTCCTTTACTATTCAACTCTGATATAATCTCAGGTGCACTCCAGCCACCGTTCTCCCATGTGCTGATGACCAGGTCACATGTCGATTCCCAATCACGGCAGTCAAACATGGTGAATAGCATATAACTCCCATCAGGGGATATGGCCGGATCTCCAAAACAAGAACCTTGATCATCCGCAAGTACTTTGACACCTGATTTGGTACTAGCGCCATTGAAGACCGTTTCGTACAGATCATATCTCACTCCCGCATCTGTCATATCTTCCTTCATTATGATCAATTGTCCATCCATTGTCATGGTGGGATATGATTCTTCCTGCCCGGGTGTATTTATGCGGGGTAAATTTTGTGGTTCCGACCAGTTATTGCCTTTCCGTTCCACATACCACATGTTGTTTTTTACCTCAGGTTTGGAACCCTGCTGAGGTCGGTTGGAATTAAAGAAAAGGTATTTTCCATCAGGTGATATAGTTGGCTCATAGTCTTTAAACGTGCCTGAAAATGGCAACAATTCCGGATATCCCCATTGATGCCCCATCCATATTGACTGGAAAATGGCCAATCTGGGAGTGTGTTCGTCAATTTCTTCACGGTGGTGCTGTAGCCATTCACGATAGTTTAAGGTGAAGAATAGAGTTTGGTTATCCACATCCAGACTGATCCCTTGTACCAACCTGAGATATGGTTCTGGAAATGGGACAAACGATTCGACTTGTGCTTTTACTAGTGGGTTCAACGAACAGAAAATTAGTACTAGGGTGATTGGTTTCCTCATAGATCCTCTTTGATATCCACTCTGCAAGTCTGTAATTGGAAATGTCCTGTACGACTATCACTCCAGACCAACTGAAAGGATTTTTGACCTCGCCCCTTGATGTCCATATAATGACCACCACCAGGAAATTTATTGGCCACATCTGCATTTCCTCGGGTTTTGGGATTGGTGCTCTTATCTGTAATTCGGATGGGATTGTGGAAAGAGAGTCCACCATCCGTCGAGTAGGTAAAGTACAGATCGTTTCCAGTCGTGGATGAATCAGGTCTACGATCGATCCAGGAAATGCCGACAATCCCGCTATCGTCAACATCAATACTGGCGAGCATGGCATGACTCTGGTGCCTGGATGGAAATTGATCCACCCGAATATCAGGGCTCCAGGTTTTTCCTCCGGTCGTTGAGTAATTCAGCCAGACACCTTCATATTGGTCTCCACTACCCAGTGCCCTGATCAGATACAAACGATCGTGGTATGGACCCTGACTTTGGTCTCCTGTCATACGCATATATCCTTTAGCTCCTCCGGCATTATGAGTCACCAGGTATTTTTCCGACAATGTGTTTGTTGCAGGATGGTAGATTTGAACCCAGCATTCCTTTAGAAAGTGAGAACTGGGCAGAACTACTGAGCCATTGCCAAGTACCACGGGTTCGCAGAAATTCAGACGTACGCCACCGGATTTTACTCTGGCCACCTCTACAAAATCCTTCCCGGGGAAAGCGCTAAACATGACTACATCGGCACTCATGTCATCATTGAATTGAACGGTAGTAAAATAAAAGCGGTCGCTTCCGGCAGCTATTTTAGTCCCGTCATGCCCATGTCTGGAAGCAATAGTCTGGGGTTTATTCCAGTCAACTCCAAGTGCCGTTGATTGAAATAGCTGGACCGGAAATTCGTGTTGGAATTTCCCTTCCGTACCCAGCCAGGCAACGGCAGATTGACCTGAGGGTAAGATGCAGGTCCAGGGATCATAACCCCAATAGTCATTTAGTGTTTCTTTCCAACTCTGACCACCATTGGTAGAACTGAAAGTAGTCAATCGGCCACTCTGGTATGGACGTTGGATGTCAGTTATCACCATTGCTGCAATCAACATATGATTGGAGTCAGTTGGATGTACGGAAAGATGGGGTTCGACCACCGGTGATTCAGTAAGTGTAGAATGAATGCATATCGATTCTCCTACTTGTACCTGATTTGTTAGTGGACATATGCTGATGGTAATCATAAATACCAATGGGCATGCGAACAGAAATCTCATAAGTAAATTTGTCATATGTATCTACTGGTAAGAATAGGGTATTTGTCTTTCGACGTCTATCTGCAAACTATCAGGGCCTGATTCATTCCTCTTCAACTCAATCTGAAAATTACCAGGACCCAGTACATCATGTTGCACTACCCCTCGGATCAAATCCCGATCAGATTCGATCAGTGCATATTGAGTACTTTCCTTTAATTCGTTTTGAAGAATTTGCAGGATATCTCCGGATGAAATTTCATCTGTCAGGGCATAGCTATAACTCCACCGGTTGTGATCCCCTTTTGAATCATAGAAATCAATGGCGAAAAAGGATATGAGATTTCTGACTGCCGATATATAGTTGTCAGCAAGTTGACTACGGGCATATTCGTTCTGGCGTTGCCACGGGTATTCCATATGATTGGCAAGGTCCTGGGCAACTCCTTCACCCCGGTATCTGGCAACTACTTCAAATGAGGCGTCGATTCCTGATGATAGTCCGGAAGACGTGATGATTTTGTCATTCCTGGTGTATTTCACGTCATTCATGACATGGGCTTCAGGATAGTTTTCACGAAGGCTCGGAATCAGGCCGGCAAATGTGGTGACACACTGGTTATCGAGTATTCCCGCCTCTCCCAGAAAGAAAGCTCCACTGCAAACGGAAAAGTAAACCTCGGTTTTATCCCTTCGATTTTGAATGAAATTTGTAACCTGGCTGTGGCCTGGATTGGCTTCAGCCAGACCTCCACCGGGAAAAACCAGGACATCAGCCCCAGGTAAATTATCGATGGTATAATCTGGATTCCATTGCAAATGCTGTCCGACTCTCACCACTGAATCCGAAAGCGCAAAAGTCACAATAGGAAAACCGGCATGTTCGAAGACAGATAGGGGTCCAGTTACATCCATGACATCCGCTCCGTCAAAAATAAATATGGCTATTTGCGGCCTTTTCATCTGCCGACCCGGGCCAGAATATCCTTCGATGTAAGGTATGAGAGTCATCTGACAGTCCGGACATGACCCCATCCGGTCAAATTTTTTTCCATCTGAATTACAACCGCAAAGGTGCACAAACATATACGAGTTCTGATAGTGTCGATGCGTCCCGGTTCTCTTGTGAGTATGCGTAAAGTATGTTGGCAGCAATCAAACCCAACATGAGTAATAGTTCCCTCATAGTTATTGTGTTTTCTCCGAAGGGAAATTATGAGTTATACCGGCCTCGCACTAGGACGTTATTGCTCAATTTGATGTGCGGATTCCCCGGGTGTACCGGGAAGGCATCTCACCTTCGACTTTTCTGAAGTGTTTGAGAAAATGACTTTGATCGAAAAACCCAACCTCTACAGCTACTTCACTGATGGATCTGGTCTCAAGGAGGTGTTTGGCTTTTTCAATCCGTAAGTTGCGAAGGTACTGGAAGGGTGTGAGCCCATATTTTCGACGAAATTGCCTGATCAAATAGAAGGGGCTGATATAGGCTGCTTTTGCCAATTGATCCAGACTGAAGTTTTTGTCCAGGTTATCATGGATGTATTGATGTGCACGCTCCACAGGGTGGTCGTCATATTTTCGTCTTATTTTCTGGTTACTGTGTTTGCTGATTAATGGGACCAGCAACCGGGTGATTTTTTCATCAGTATGAAAGCAGGCCGTGCGGTCACCCAGAATGGATGAAAGAATATGGGCAATCCCAGGGTCAGAAATAGGTTCGATATCAAAGTAAATGTCCCCACCTGTATTCACTTCATTTTCTACACATAGCCGATGAGCGATGTCCGGGTCAATGCGTAATGACTTGAATATTAAATCCTCATTTTCCAGGGAGTGTCCGGCATGGAGGTCACCGGGGTTAATCAACAGGATGTGGCCAGTATGCACCTGGTAGCTTCGGTTTTCGGTAAAACCTACATTTACACCCTTTTCCACATAAAGTATGGTGTAGTGATTATGGAAGTGTTTTTCAAACCTGAAATCACTATAACGTGTGACAGATCCCGTTATGGGGATCGTCCCATCCAGTTGAAAGTATTCGATATCTATATCTTGACTGGACATCGTGGATACATTAAGAGGTGGAAAAAGAAATGAGGTAGGATGAAGAGAATTTACATATCGAAAAATGAACTTCCAAAAACTTTCTACAGTGGGAATCTATTTTGCTATCAGTTAGTCGTTTTCCGGGACAGATAGTTTTCTTTCCTCCCGTATTTCCCCGATATGGTAGTAGGCAATGATTTTCTCGATCAGTCCTCCCGAACTATAATGCCACTCACTTACATCCAGGCTAAAGTCCTCTTGAATGGCTTTGTATTGTACGCAAGCTCGGTGGTCTTCATAAATGGCATCCCCGATTTCAAAGGTATATCCAAGGAATTTATCCTTGTTTTTCCTAACCTGATTCAGGTATACTTCCTTGCCCCGGATAGTACCAAAGGGACTGATATGAATAAATGAAGTTGAAATGGGCAAGTTTTCAAAATCTCCTTCCTCCCATTTAGCAAACCAGGTTTCAACCAATTTCTTAATCTTCATAAGCTCGTCATAGAAAGTCCTCATGCATTGTCCAGGTTCAAGGTAAGGATCTTATTTCTTTTTGTGCTTTGATGTTAGGACCCTTGATCAAGGAGGGTTTAGTGACAATTAAATTCAAAATCTCTTCAGAATCGGTTTTTAAATTTGCGGAATGAAATTGCTTTTGGTTGAAGATAATCTTGATTTGGCAGACAATGTGTCTACTTATCTCAATAAGGAAGGGTACATCTGCGAGGTGGCCAAAACGGTAAGGGATGCCAATGATAAATTGGCAGCTTACGAATACGATGTGATATTATTGGATATCATGTTGCCGGATGGCAATGGACTGGAAGTGCTTCGGGAGCTAAAGACAACCAATAATA
>JAUILF010000153.1 GCA_030433135.1 Bacteroidia bacterium
TCAGCACCCTGCACGGCAGTGGACCACAGTAGGAAACCAGAACTCGGATAGAAGCAAACACCTGACAGTCAAAATTCCACACAGGATGAATATGAATAAGATCCAGATAAAGATGTCCATATACCAGACCCACTATTTATGGCCAAGAGCCAGATTTTTAAATACAAGCCCAATTCCAAACCTTTCAAGTCCCATTAACCAGAGATTAATCTGTTGCATGTGAAACGTGGCTGACAAACTTTGGTATATTAATACCTCTTCTGGATAGAGGTTTTAATTGCTACTGAGAGGGACCATTCTTAATGCACTAATCTAATATTTGATGCCTATCTGGGGCTTAAGGATAATGATATTGGGTCTTTTCCTTGTTATGGGAAGAGAGTTGCTTTATACTCAATCAAGCGGTATCAACCGGAAAAAATACCAGATTCATATAAGAAAGACCGATAAACCGATAAAGCTTGATGGAGTATTTGATGATCAACCGTGGTTGACAGCGCAAGTTGTCGGGAAGTTCCATCGGGTTACCCCTACGGATACCGGCTATGCTATTGCCCAGACTGAGGTAATGGTTGCGTATGACCAGGATAACTTATATGTGGCTGCGATCTGCTATGATCCTATTCCGGGAAAACGACCCGTTGAGTCTTTACGGAGGGATTGGAATTTTAGCGGTAATGACAACTTTATGTTTTTCATTGATACCTACAACGATTTGACCAATGGTTTTGCCTTTGGTATTTCCGCTGCAGGAGTACAGAAAGATGGGATAGAATCCAATGGAGATGAGGTAGCCTATACCTGGGATACCAAGTGGAAATCTGCTATCCAGAGTTATAATGATCGTTGGACAGTGGAGGCAAGCATTCCCTTTCGCAGTCTCCGCTATTTTGACGGATCGGAGATTTGGGGGATAAATTTTGGGCGATTTGATCTTAAAACCAATGAAAAATCTGCCTGGGCACCGATGCCACGTCAATTTAAGCACAATAACCTGGCCTTTGCGGGAACCCTTGTCTGGGATGAACCTTTACAAAAAGCCGGATTGGGTGTGTCGCTGATTCCGTATGTGACCGGAAGGGCTGCTGTGGACAACCAGGCTAAAGAGGAGGTGGAATGGAAAGGCAATGCGGGATTTGATGCAAAAATGATCTTGTCCACCTCGCTAAATCTCGACCTTACGGTAAACCCGGACTATTCCCAGGTCGAGCAAGACGTGCAGGTCACAAATCTCGATCGGTTTGAACTCTTTTTCCCCGAGAGAAGACAGTTCTTTCTGGAAAACACCGATTTATTTGCCAACCTGGGCAAAAGCGGGATTCAACCCTTCTTTTCCCGGAGGATCGGGCTCAATACACCGGTATTGGGTGGTGGAAGATTAAGTGGCCAGCTGGGAAACAAATGGAGAATCGGCGTCATGGATATGCAGACGTTAGCTCAGGATGAGATTCCGGCTGCCAATTTTGCTGCAGCCGTTCTGCAGAGGCGTGTTTTTAGCCGGTCAAATGTCGTGGCATTTGTGGTCAATAAACTGGTTACCAGTGATACACTCGACGAATCTCATTCAGGGTATAGATCAAATACGGTAGCTGGTTTTGAATATAATGGTGCAAGTCTCAACGACAGATGGAGCGGCAAGGCCTTCTATCATCAATCATTCTATCCGGGAGCATCCGGAACTACGGCAACAGCTTTCGGAAGCATTATTTATTCCACGCAGTACCTTACCGTCATGTTTGACCAGTCCTGGGTTGGAGCTGATTACGTTGCAGAAGTAGGATTCGTGAGACGAACCGGTTATTTTGAGTCGGCACCTTTCCTGGAATATACTTTCTATCCAGCCAATAGCAAAATCCTGACTCATGGCCCCAGTGCCGAATTCGCGATCTTATTTAATCCTGACCTGGTAATGACGGACCGGCAGACTCAGATCGGATATTCGATTGGCTGGAAGAACAGGAACGAATTGATGGTCCAGGTAAATGAGCAATTCGTAAAACTCAACCGGTCTTTTGATCCCACCAATACAGGTGGTGAAGAACTTGAGGCCGGTAGTGAGTATGATTGGAGAGATGCCAGTATCAGTTTTTCTTCCGATACCCGTCGGTTGTTTAATTACACACTCACTGGTGGCTATGGAGGCTATTTTAACGGAACCAGATTGACCCTCGGCACTGAATTTAGCTACAGAGTACAACCTTTCGGAAGTATTTCAGTTGTCGCAGATTATAATGATATCAGCCTTCCTCAACCGTATAGTAGCGCCAGACTTTTCCTGATTGGTCCTAAACTTGATCTGACCCTGACCGACAAAATCTTTATTACCGCTTTTGCTCAGTATAATAACCAGATTGATAATTTAAATCTAAACATCAGGTTGCAGTGGCGTTATGCACCGGTCTCGGATCTGTTTATAATATATACGGGAAATTCCTACGCTAACGATTTCACTAATAAGAATAGGGGGTTGGCAGTTAAGCTATCTTACTGGTTTAAGTGATTGATGTCCTATATCAAATTTTCAGCCTTGTACCTCATTATGCTGACTATTTGCCATGACTGGGGCCAACACCCCGGAAAGGTCACATCATTGAACCTTGTTCCGATTCAATAAATCCTATGCTGTAAAGTTTCACCCAGTCTCGACAGGAATAAGTTGAAGCGAGGGAGTTAAGGCGCGGCGGCTATTAGATTAAAGTAAAATCTAAGTCGGTTTCATTAATGCAACATTGTTGCATAAGATAAAAGATGTATTATATTTGCAACTTTGTTGCATTAAAGGTAAACTATGGAATTGATTCGAAATTTGAACCGATCTGATCTATTTGGTGCTGCTGTCAGTGGTCTCTGTGCCATTCACTGCACCTTGACCCCCATATTCTTTGTGGCGAAACCTGTCATAGAAAGTACTGTGGGTGAACACGCTCATGGCAGCCATCTATGGCTTGCCCTGGATTACATTTTCTTAGTGCTGAGTCTTGGCGCAGTATGGTATTCCAGTCGTCATACTAATCATCAAATGATAAAACGGGTTCTGTGGATTGCGTGGTTTGTATTCGCCTTTGGCCTTTTGTCTGAACCTTTTGATTTGTCATTCGGCAAAGCCTTTATGTACCTAGGGTCTATTACCCTGGTGATTGCACATGTTAAAAACTACCGCTATTGCCGTAAATGCAGGGAAGGGATTCGTCATTAATAATCTGACAAGGGGTATGTATGGTATGAGGGATCAGTCAAGATACTTAATGATAAGAAACGCATCGATATTATTTGGTTGCTTAAGCCTGTGTACTTCCACAGCGAATAGGGCTCTCTCAGAACTCAGATGTAAGTATGCTCCTTTAAGACTTGTGAATACTGGACTTTTGAACCTGTGTAGGTCCAGGTTCAAAGTAATCAGTTGGTTATGGGTGCGAGATACCTGTTGTGACCTGCTAAAATTTTGAATAAAAAAATGCTGAAATCCAGAGACCTGACTTATCAATACCCCGGATCAAAGGCGCTTGCTTTCCCGGATATCTCGGTAAAAGCTGGCGAAGCTTTGCTGATCTGTGGTGAATCAGGCTGTGGCAAGACCACATTATTGCATCTGCTGGCAGGTTTGAGAAAACCCGGGAGCGGTCAGATTTTCATAGACGATGCCCTTTTTTCCGAAATGACCTCAGCTCAGACAGATCAATATAGAGGAAGGCATATTGGCATGGTTTATCAACAGTCCTATTTTATTGAGTCTTTGTCTATTATTGATAATCTCCTTCTGTCGCCTTACGCTGGAGACCGGAGCAAAACAATGTCAATCGCCAATAGATTGGATATCAATGATTTAATGCGGAGGCGACCCAGTCAATTAAGCATTGGACAACAGCAGCGGGCAAGTATTGCCCGAGCCATAATGAGCTCTCCCCGATTGATACTGGCAGATGAACCTACCAGTGCGCTGGACAATAGAAACTGCCTGCAAGTACTTAATCTTTTAAAGGAAGAGGCTTTGTCTAATAATGCTGCCCTGGTGATAGTTACTCATGACGACAGGTTGCGCGATCACATCAGCTCACAAGTTAACCTGGAACCAGTAAATTAAACGCCACCATATGTTGCCGAAAATTGCATGGAAAAACCTGATTCACAAGCCCCTGAATACGGCTTTGTGTGTTAGCCTGCTAATGTTTGGAGTAGGTATCATTTCCGTCCTACTATTGATGCAGCATCAGTTGGAACAGAAGTTTGAAAGGGACTTGCGGGACATCGACCTGGTTGTTGGAGCAAAGGGAAGCCCATTACAATTAGTGTTGTCAGCTGTGTATCATTTGGATGCACCCACTGGAAATATCAAACTGGCAGAGGCCCGAAAAGTAATGGATAATCCCATTGTGGAGGAGGCCATTCCCCTGGCTTACGGGGATTCCTACCAGGGTTATCGCATTCTGGGGACCACACCCGATTATCTGGAGAAATACAATGCTGAGCTGCGAGATGGGAGATTATTTTCTAAGTCAATGGAAGCAACGCTGGGAGCTGCTATAGTGGAAAGGACCGGTTTGCAGGTAGGGGATACTTTTCTGGGAACTCATGGTGACGTTAGAGAAGGACACGTTCATGAGGAACACCCATATACGGTTGTGGGAGTTTTGAAAAGCACAAATAGTGTTTTGGATCAATTGGTATTGACCAATATTGAAAGTGTTTGGGATGTCCATGCTGTCCATGGTGATGAAGATGACCACGACCATGAAGGGGATCATGACCATGACCATGACCACGAAGGAGATCATGACCATGACCATGAAGGAGATCATGACCACGACCATGAAGGAGATCATGACCATGACCACGAAGGAGATCATGACCATTCTGATGCTACAGTTGATAGGGACAGTATGGAAATAACCGCGCTTTTATTGAAATACAAGTCGAGAATGACCATGCTCAATATACCGCGTATTATCAATGATCAGACTAACATGCAAGCTGTATTGCCGGGCCTGGAAATCAACAGACTTTTTTATATGCTCGGTGTTGGTGCCACTACTTTAAAGCTTATCGCTGGTGGAATCATGGCCATGGCGGGATTTAGCGTCTTTTTTGTTTTGTACAATCGGCTTCGTGAGCGCAAGCACGAATTGGCCCTGATGCGGTCCGTGGGTTATAGGCCTGGACACTTATTTGGGCTACTGCTTTTTGAAGGGTTATTGCTGGCCGTATTTGGTTATTTGTTAGGATGGTTACTAAGTCGTCTTGGTATCTATTTTATTAATCGACAGGCTGAGAGCGACTTTAATCTTCAATTTGGATGGGGATGGGTACCAGGTGAATGGTGGTTGCTACTACTCACTTTTCTGGTGGGCATCATTTCGGCTTTGCTCCCAGCCTGGAGAGCCATGCGCATGGATGTGTCGAAGATTCTTTCTGATAACTAAATGGTTATGAATAAGCCGACAAGAATATTATTACTGATGTTAATTGGCTGTGTCCTAATGACACAGGAAAAGATCTGTAGTCACCTGGGATTCGGACAAGGGGGACATGTGAATCATTTTACTATCGCAAGCGGATCGAAATCGAATGGTAACGACGGGAGCACAGCCAAAAGTTACCCAATCAGTGATACTTTATACCAATGGAATGATCAATTGAGAGTGTGGAGTCCTGCGGTAGAGATATCTGAATCCCAGGCCCAACTTGTGACTTTCACCACGGATGATTCGGCCACAGAACCAATTGAGGCATCATGGGAATTGCTCATGGATATAGACTATGAACTACGCTATTTCAGTCAATTGGAAATGGAGATATATGCACCCGTATTTCCTAGAGCTGTCAGTGCACTGGATGGGAAGGAAGTTGTCGTCGAGGGATTTATCATACCGATTGATGAGGAAGAAGAACAGTTGGCTTTGTCATATAATCCCTTTGCATCCTGTTTCTTTTGTGGCCAGGGAAGCCCTGCTTCAGTGATGAACATGTACCTAAGAGATAAAAGTAAAAGATATCGCCTGGATGACTATAAGAAATTTAGGGGAAAACTACGTCTGAATCAGGATGACCCCTATGAATTTTATTACATATTGGAGGATGCCAACGAGGAGTAACAATAATTGGTCAGGGACCAGAGTTGGGCAGCTGGTAGTCAATGAGAGCAATGATCGTATCTAAGTATAGACGACATTGCTCACGATGTGGGACATACCAGAACACTCCTGGTTTGGCTTTGAAAGATTCCCTGCAAATCAGAATTTGAAATTTGATAATATTTTTGCAATATTGTTGCATTAATGAATAGGTTCATTGTGGCTAATAGTTACTGGAAACAATTTGCAAGTATAACACTTGTATTACTGGTATTGGGCCCATCCTTTGTCACATTTTTTCATAACCATGATTCCCATCACGCATCTCACTACAGTGATGATTTTGGTGGCACCGGGGATCTACAGTTTCAAAACCAGGTAGAAGACATCACATGCCTCATCTGTTCATTTTCTTTCTCCATCTTTGACCAGGCATATAGTGATGAGCTCAAGAGCTGTGATGTAGTTCTCTTATCCGAAGATCATAGCCTGGAAAGGAAGAGTTTACACTCTCTGCTTTTAGTTCTGGATTGCATTCCTCGTGGTCCACCGGTATTTACATTTCAAACGGTTTAGTCCCCTTCTGGCATCACTCTTACAAGGAGTGTTTGTTTGCAATCCCATACCGGAAAGGGAGAATTACCGGGTGCATCAGTGACTGCTAAGATTCTTCTATGATCACTTATCCTGTATAATTCCTGATAATGTTACGGGTAATTTTAGATCACATACTCATTATCTAAATCGCTCAAGTTTTCATTGATCGTCGATGCCTTTTAGTGCATCATTGATTTCACCTGGTAATCTAATAATTGGTGCCATCATGATTCAAGCTATTCATTTGTCAAGAAAGTTCAATTGAAAGTCAGCTGTGAAAAATTTCGATCCGGGAAAGATTGGCCATCACGACCTTGAACAGATGTCCATCACTTAGATGAAACTAGCAATTGCCAACATGAAGTCTACATATACTGTGATAGCAATTATTTTATTCTGGAACTGTGCAGGCATCCTGGCACAGACTGATACGGATGAGGATAATTTTGCACCACCGGAAAACCGTCAGGTGGTTCATGCAGTCAGGGTTATGGATGAGATCACTGTTGACGGACATCTTGACGAATCAGACTGGGAGGCAGCACCTGTAGTTGAAGACTTTTTTCGGAAGGAACCGCGACAGGGTGGTGAGGTACGCTATCGATCCCAGGTTCGTATACTCTATGATGATCGTAATTTATATATAGGCGCCTTTTGTGCTGATTCAGTTGGACCAGGTGGAATCAGAGTTCAGGATTTGAGGCGTGATTTTATTTGGGGTGAAAATGACATTTTCGGGGTGTCTCTGGATCCGCAAAACCTCATGCAATATTGTGTGGCCTTCCAGTCAACACCCTATGGCAACCAACGTGACTTGCAAAACTTTAATGGAGATCAGTTTGATACCGGATGGAATACACTCTGGAAAGTGCGAACCCAGAGAGCAGATGATGGCTATTATGCGGAATTTGCCATTCCATTTAAATCGTTGCGCTATGAGGTACCAGAAGACTCTGCTGCGGTCACCTGGGGTGTGATCTTTGCCCGTTATGCCAGGCGGGATCTAGAGCAGTCAGTCTTTCCTCCCATTCCCCAATCATTCTCACCTTACCGAATGACCTATGCGGCGCGGTTGCAAGGGTTAGAATTACCAGAACCTTCCGCCAACGTGCGGATTGCACCTTACACCCTTTATCAACTTGATGAGGACTCCGATGTAAATAGCTCCATGAGGGATGGCAAATTCAAAATAGGTGGTGATGTGAAGTGGGCCATTAATCCCCGGACCGTTCTGGACCTCACTATTAACACCGATTTTGCCCAGGCCGAGGTTGATCGGGCGGTTAATAACCTGGAACGCTTCAATATTTTTTTTCCGGAACAAAGGCAATTCTTTCTGGAGAATTCGGGCTTGTGGTCGGGTGGTGTGCAAACAGAAATCAGACCGTTTTTCAGCCGGCGGATTGGCCTCCAGGGAGAGTTTAATGCTGAACCGGCACCCATTGACGCCGGGTTACGATTTACTCAGCGAGATGAAGACAAAGCTCTGGCTGGTTTATTGGTTCGACAGCGAGAAACTGATCAGACCGCAGCAGCTAATTTTGGCGTGTTGCGCTATCTCAAAAATTACGGCCGTGAAAACAATGTGGGAGTCATGTTGACACATAGGGCGGATGATAATTTTGAGGAATTAGGGCTAGATGCAACCAACAATACCACTTTGACTATAGACGGACAGATGCGTCCTAAAAGTCACTGGACTATTTCCTACATATTTTCTTCATCACTGGATCACGAGAGCAATACTTTTGGTTATTCCGGAAGGGTATTTGCCGGAAATAACAGTAATAAATATTATTTCGGATGGGTAAGTGGTATCATAAGTGAAAATTACAATCCCGAGATGGGATTTGTTTTTCAAAAAAATGTCCTTTGGCACAATCCCGGAGGTTACTGGATTTGGCGACCCAAAAAAATCGATTGGATCCGCCGTTGGGACCCTGGCCTATTTGTTAATTATTATCATGATGCAAACAAGCCAGGTAATTTTCAGCAGGCCAGCCTCTATTTATTTCCGGTCTATGTTTTTTTTCAGGATGGAAGTTTTCTGGAGTATGCTCTGACTCCCACCTGGCAGAATATTAATTTTCCTTTTGCCCCGCTGGGTTTAACCATTGATGAAGGGCAGTACTATTACTTGCGACAACTGGTACGTTTCAATACCGATCAATCCCGTAAAATTTCCCTCAGCGGTCGATTTAGCTGGTGCAATTTTTATGATGGCCGTCGTATTACGACCGTTGCTGGTGTGCGTCTGGCACCCATGCCCCACCTGGCTTTGACGGTGGATTATGAATTCAATGACCTGCAAGATATTGGTCTGGAAAGTCAGGACCTGAAAACACACTTGGTAACGGGTGGCCTGCGATTGGCAGCTAACCCTCGACTGCAGTTGTCCATATTCTATCAATATAATTCCTTCGACAATTTTGGCCACTGGAATATTAGAGGGAGCTGGGAGTTTGCTCCCTTGAGTTTTTTCTATCTCGTCTTTAATGACAATGCCATGGAAGACAGTGTGCTAAATAACCAAAGCCTGATTTCAAAGGTTTCCTACCTCAAGCAATTTTGAGGTCATTTAGATAAAAAACGTGATGAATAAAAAATATACAATTAATAGGGATAGGAGGAATGGTTGGACTAAACCGTTTGAAAGACCTAAATCATGGTTGATTTTGGGAATACAGCATCTCAAGCTCTCTTTGCTGATAATTATTTTAATTAATTCCTCCCTGATTTATGCTCAGGAGGGTCAAATTGAAGGACGTGTCGTTGCTGACCATAGCGGAGAAGATCTTTCATTTGTTCATGTTTCCGTATTGGATGGAAGCCGGGAGACTTTCTCTAAAGAAGACGGTCATTTTATACTTGGAGGGCTTGAACCAGGTGAATACACTTTGGTTTTTTCGGTTATCGGATACGAAACACTTCAACGCAGTATCAATTTAGATCAATCATCTGTCAATCTGGAAATTCGCATGCACGAGTCTGCTTATCAACTGCAGGAGGTTACTGTGCAGGGTGAATCGGAGGAGATACGCATGGCCAGAGAAGTACAGAAAAATGTAATGCCGGTGACGGTACTGACTGCCAGGGATATTGAAAACCGTACCGGAAATTTGAATGAATTGTTGACCAGGCAGGCTGGTCTGCAAATTCGAAATTCGGGAGGATTAGGGTCGGATGCCAGAATTTCGATCAGGGGTCTGGAAGGTAACCGCGTCCAGGTTTTTATCAACGGTAATCCACTCAACACTCCCGATGGTACTTTTGGTATTAATGATTTGCCATTGCAAGTCATAGAGAGGGTTGAAATCTACAAAGGGACCATTCCGGCTCATTTGGGTGGTGATGGATTGGGCAGTGCGATTAATGTAGTGACCCGTCATCGAGATGTGAGCTATATCGATGCTACTATTTCCCGGCAATCTTTCAATACTACCATTGCCGGATTGACCTTAAAGAAAAGTTTTGAAAAACCTGGTATCGGGATAGGTGTCGGTGTATTTGACAATCGAAGTGATAACGATTTCACTATGCAATCTCCTTATCAGGAAGGATTGGAGATTAAGCGGGATCACGACTATTTCCACAACTTCCTGGCCGGTGCCTCCATCACTTTTTCCAGATTATGGTTTGATGAGATAGAATTAGAAACTGCCTACAATTCTACCTTCCGTGAGCAACAGGGGATTCAACGGAATATCCAACATGTTGAAGCGGCTTCGAAAATGAATGTTCTTGTACTAAATCTTCAAAAAAACAGCCTGCTCCAGGGAAAATTAAAATTTAAGGGCAACGTAATCCTGGGTAGATTTAATACTTCTTTTATAGACACCAGTTCTCATTCGTATGACTGGGAGGGTAATGAAAATGCCAGTTTGTTAGGACGAGGTGAGTTGGGTATTGGCCCAAACGACTTGAAGACTCGTCAGGATGAATTACGAACCAGATTAAACCTGCATTATACCATTGATCAACATTTTGCCCTTAATCTTAACCATACCTATCGTCGGGCAAACTATGACCCCAGGGATGATATTGGCAATGAATATGCCATGCGCAATCTCTATAATCATCCCGTTGACCTGGAAAACTCAGTTCTTGGGCTTACGGTTGAAGGGCGTTTCCTGGATGAAAAGCTTTTAGTTTCTACAGCATTCAAGCACTATTATAATCAGGTTGATGGGTTTAACACCAATATCAATTTGCAGGAAGATGCCGAAAAAGTAATGAGTACTGTTCACCTGCCGGGATATAATGCCGGACTACGCTATAATCTCACCGACCATTTCTTTCTTAAGGGCAGTGTGGAAAAAGCGGTTCGCTTGCCCAGAAACAACGAGTTGTTTGGAGATGGTGCTTTAATCACTCCATCTATTACACTCAAGCCTGAAGAAGCTTTCAACTATACAGTGGGTGCGGTCTACGATCGCTATACCAAAGATCAACGTCGGATTCAGATGGAAAGTAACCTTTTCTACATGAAGGTGGATAATCTCATCCAGCTAGCCGGACAGGGTCTGACTACAGGTTATGTCAATTACGCTCGCGCCCGGATCATGGGCTTTGATATGGATGTAAGAGCTGATATCACCAAAAATATCTATGCCAGTTTAAATGGTACCATTCAATCTCTGATAGATAATAACAGATTCATTCCGGGAAGTGAGGAAGTACCTAACCCCACATACGGTCTGGAATTGCCGAATATTCCCAAGGTATTTTCCAATTGGAGCTTTGAATACCACCGTGATGATCTTTTATGGAAGGGCAGTAATACCCGCCTGATCTATGAAGGTAACTGGGTAAGATCATTTAATTATGGATTCGATCTCAGTATCTACGATGAGTTTGCTATTCCTGGTTATGTGGCTCATAATGTAATTATCGAGCATCAATTTCTCCATGAACGACTTACGGCTACTCTGGCTGTACAGAATTTGACTGGAGCGAATATTATCAATAACTGGAATCAACCTTTACCAGGTCGTAGTTTTCGCATCAAATTGCGCTATCTGCTCCTGGGCAAAGTTGATACTCATAATCATTCTGAATAAAATTTAAATCTATTTAATACTATGAAACATTTATTTAAATCCACCTTGCTGTTACTGATTCTCTTTCTGACACTGGATGCCTGTAAAGATGATGATATGCCAGATGACCCCGTTGATGAAACACTGGACCGCTTTTTAACGGTGACAAACATCACCAGTTCAGCGAATGTTACTGCCTATATCGGCACCTTTAGGGATCTCGATGTGGAGGAGTTTACCAATGAGAGGTCCCACCAGACAACACCCTATCCTTTTGTTTCGGTACATGGGGATGACGCATTTCTTTGCGAAAACCGATCCGGTGACCGTGTCCTCAAATATACGCGACGACCCAACGGTGAATTGGCACAAACTGGTAGTCTAACGATGCCTGGATCATCCCAACCGATGCATGTGGTTGTTGCAAATGATACCAGAGCCTACTGTTCGCTTTACAACACTGGAAGTATAGCTGTATTCGATCCAACTAGCATGTCAATGATCGAGTTCATCGATCTGACAGCCTATGCCAAGGGGGATGCCAGTCCTGATCCGGGAGTTATGACACTCTACGATGGGAAACTCTACGTAGCCTGCTCTCAAACAACTGACACCTATACCAGTTCTCATCCTGCTGAAGTAATTATTATCGACCTGGAGAATGGCAATGCCTTGACCAGCGCTATTGATGACAGGTCTGGCTATGCCGGCAATGTGGAGGACCCAGGTTCTATTTTTGTAGACGAGATGGGGGACGTATATGTATACTGTGTTAGTTCGTACGGATTTGTCCCAGGTCAAAAGGCAGGTTTTTTAAGGATAAGGCAGGGTGAAACCACCTTTGATCCGGACTATTTTTTCAACACAACGGACCTCGTAATTGCGGGTGTTGAAAATGGCTATGTAGATTACCTGTATCATCCTCAGTATACCTCCGATGGTATCATCTACAGTACAGGCAATGTTCCGGCCCTGGCAAGTAATCCACCGGACTACATTAACGACCACACCTTTGGCGCGTTCAAGGTTAACATTTATGATCAAAGTATTGAATTACTGGACATTCCCTTTTCCAATGGTTTTTCAGCTTCGGTACTGGCTGTAGACAACATTGTGTTGTTTGGAATGTCCAGTTCAACCGGAGTAGGCTTTTTTGAATACGATCCGATGACTGGTGCGGTAAGTACAAGTCCTTTGGTGAATACCCAGGGAGATCCGAGTGTGATCCTGGAATTTGATTAGATCATGGATTATAGCAAATAAATAGCCTACCTGGCATTAGGTCTTCTATTTGCCTGTGGGCAGAAAGCAACAAATCTGAATCCCCCGGAAGACCATACTTCCAGGAAAGCTGATGAACTGGAAGATCACTTCCCACATAAGGCCCAACCAGAATTAGCCAATCACTTTTCGGTCAGTTATCATGGCAACTATAAGATCGTTCTGAATCAGGCATGATTGATCTGATGTAGTCAGACATAGATAGAAGAGCACTATTCGATTTATCAATTTTGGAAAATATGTGATAAGCTGTTTGAGCAAATGTGGAGAATACAAACTGGATATGAGATACATACTGGAAAGGAAAACGCTAGTTTTACTGATCTGTTTTCTTGGTTGTGGAAACCAGCAAAATCTATCGCTTGAAATCGACCATATCGTGATCGCCATCAATGACTTGCAAAAAGGCATGGAACAATTTGAGGATCTTACTGGTGTCAAACCTGTTTATGGTGGTACACATCCGGATGGAAATACACAAAATGCGATTGTGTCATTGGAAAACCATATTTATATTGAAATACTGGCACCAAAGGATGACCTGGATTCCACGCCTGAATTTTTTCGTGATTTTGATGACCTGACCCTGACGCAGACCCTGACATCCATATTCGGATATCGTTCGGTATCGATACGGCAAACTCTCGACGGTTGGCAAAGCCGAGGCCGGTGACTGAAGAAATGAAGCTCTATTGGCTGGAGAAGTCC
>JAUILF010000154.1 GCA_030433135.1 Bacteroidia bacterium
TCATCCGGCAAATCGGATTTCAGGTAAGACTCGATCAGCTGTATATCTTTCTCCTCAATCATAAAACTTCAGTTCTTCAAATTCCGGATCATCTACAATGGACTCGATTAGTCGCTTTTGACAAACAAACTTCTTTTTCTTGGCGTATGAGGCCGAAAACCCCATGTTTTCAGCGATTTGCCCCAGGGATACCCCGTCAAAAAACTGTTGCAAAATCTCTCGACAATCCCCACCCAATCCGTCAAAATGCCGCCGCATCAGAGCGTATCGTTCATTCTTAAGTAGATCCTGTTGGATGTTCTGATCCGCCAGTTCATTTTCCAATACCACTCCGGCCTCAACTCCTTTACGTCTTCTCGATCTCAATTCCATCAACCATTTGTTGCGGCAAACCGAAAACAAGTAAGTCTGAACCTTGCTGGTCCAGTCAAAGGACTTATCCCTTGACCTGGAATACACCACCATCATTCCGTCCTGAAAGACATCTGTGGCATCCGCCACCGAACCGCCATTTTTCACCACATAAGCTCTCACTACCGGGAAATATTCATCATATACAAATTTCATCACCCGGGTGTCACTATTCTCTAACCCCGAGATTACCTCTTCCTCTGTGTACATATAATGATCAACCTGTCAGAATAGGTACAAGATATCGCTTTCTAATAATCTATTGCCGAAGCCGGGAAAAGGTTACCCGTGGACGGTCAGCCGGTTGCCGGTTGTAGGTTGCCGGTCATGGGTAGCCGGTCTTCAATCCCGATTAGGAGTAACACCAGGACCAGAGTTACACCAATGATCAAATAGAAAATGGGGCTTTTGTTTGCCATGGCTATTGAATTTCTGCTGTTGGTCTTTCTTGATGATTAATTTGCAAATCGCCTAAGTAGTCTTCTGATATAGTTTTAAGTGAACTTAGTGGTTAATAACATACTCCGGAAACAGCCGTCCAATCGACTCGCGGTTGGCTGCGCAAATGCCTCTTTCCGTAATCAATCCGGTCACCAGGTTTGCAGGAGTGACATCAAACGCATAATTAGCCAAAGGGCTATCAGGAGGTGTAATCAATACTTTCTTTAACTGACCTTCATTAAGTCCTTGAATCATAGCCACTTCGTCCGCGCCTCTTTGCTCTATTGGCACTTCGGCTAACGCATCTTTTATCTTCCAGTCGAAAGTAGATGAGGGTAGCGCAACATAGAAGGGAATGTCATTATCCCTGGCCGCCAGTGCCTTGAGGTAAGTGCCGATTTTATTGACGACATCCCCGGATGAAGTGGTTCTGTCGGTACCGGTGAGCACCAGGTCCACCAGACCGTGTTGCATAAGATGACCTCCAGTATTGTCAGGGATAACAGTGTGTGCTACGCCATGCTGTCCCAACTCCCAGGCAGTTAATCTTGCTCCCTGATTACGAGGCCTGGTTTCATCTACCCAGACATGGATGTCAATACCGGCATCATGAGCGGCATACATCGGTGCGGTGGCGCTTCCATGGTCCACAAAAGCCAACCATCCGGCGTTACAGTGAGTTAAAATATGAAGTGGACCACTACCCTTTTCCTTAGCCAACTTTCGAATTAGCTCCAGTCCATACTCTCCAATGCTGCGACAATAGTCTACATCTTCATTGGCGATGTCCTCTGCGGTTTGACGGGCCACCTGTATCCTGTCAACAGTAGAATCAGCTTGTGCTATAGCCTTAAGTTGCCTATCAACGGCCCAGGATAAATTGACCGCTGTCGGCCTGGTCTGGGTAAGTTCCCGGGATGCTTTCTTGAGGTTATTGTCAGATGCATCATGGAGTGCGGCCAGGTACATTCCATATCCGGCAGTAGCTCCGATCAGTCCGGCTCCCCGAACATGCATATCCCGGATGGCTAATGCCACCCCGGTGACCGAAGTCAGATCCTCAATCACAAACTGATGTGGAAGGTGGCGTTGATCGATAATTTGTATGACTGAATCATCTTCAGGATGTACCCAGATAGTTCGATAATGTTTCCCATCTACTTGCATCCCCACTAAGGTAGTCAAAGAAGAGGGTCATCAGATTGATTCTGTGCAAATATCACCCGTTCGGGTGACCTGACCTGACAATCCAGTCTATACATTAACGCGAGCACTCAAATATGGCAAAAATGAGTATCTTCTGTATCCGTAGAAACCCGAATCAAATGAAACTCCTCCACTCCTCCCTGGCAGTGTTGTTGCTACTATGCTGCCTTGATATGCATGCCATCACTTTTAACTTCAATGGAGATGGAGATATGACCTCCTGGTCTGATCCGAATAATTGGGACCAAAACATGGTTCCGTCAGACAGTTCTATTGTAAATATTCCAGCCTCCTACTCAGTCTCAATTTCCGGTGTACAAGAAATATTATTAGAAAGCCTGAACATTTTCCAGGGTAGTAGTCTGACGATCAATGTGGGCGTAAAACTCTCAATGACAAATGTTCAGATATCTGAAATTTATTATCCCATTGTAGTAGCAGGCACTCTCGTTAATCACGGCACCATCGAAGTCAGTTACTGTGACCACCTGGCCATCAACATTGGGGCAACCGGTGAGTTTGATAATCATGGCAAGGTTGACATCCATTATATCGAGCCTCATTCTTCACCGGCCAATCAAAGTCCGGTGATCAATAATCTCAACGAACTAACCAATCACTCCACCGGGACCTTTCGACTCTTTAACATCGGACGTTACGTCATCAACAATAAGGGTACCTTAATCAATGATGGCTTCATGCATATCGATAGCACCATCCTGCCCAATCTCACCAATGAAGACGGCATCGTAGAAAACAATGGAACCATGATCTTTCGCCGAATGGATGGTGCAGCCAATCGTGAGGGTATCGTCAACATAGGAACAAACTCTTCCTTTGAGAATAACGGCGTAGTCAAGTTTAGTGAAGTATTTAATGGCATTGATTATGGATCTGGTTCTTTCAGTAACCAGCTCAACGGTGTCATCACAACGGAAGGCATTTATAACTATGGTATCACTTGTAACCATATGGATGGTAGCTTTACCAACCACGGAAAGATCACAACCCGTGATGGAAACGACGGGATCTATGTCAATAAGGGTGACTTTACCAACTCTTCCACTGGTATCATTGGCAGTTATCGAGACAGCCGCTATGGTATTGGTACTGGGGGGAACACTTTTGTGAACCAGGGTGAAATTCATATTGAGGATGCAGGTGATGTTTCACTTATCGTCCGGTTGAGTGCCTCCTTTGACAATGAAGGAACCATTACATGTATTAATCCTGCAAACCACTGCCTGGAGACAACCAATGGCTCATCCCTGTCAAATCAGAGTTGTGGCATGCTGATTCTGGATAAAAGTATTGTCAATAACGGTAGTCTCGACAACCAGGCCTTTATCAAAGGAACAAACCAACTTACTCCCGGAATAACCGGTAGCGGTACCGGCAATAACTCAGGCATCATCGAAGGTGCGAGCAACTTTTCAGCAGGTATCAATACAAATACCGGGTATATCATTCAACCTCCAACCAGCACCAACGAAGTAGGTGATGTGTTTTCCGATCTACTTGCAGGTCCCGGTAATAACATCACAATCACCTCCGGGGCTCTACGCCTGGATGAAGACCCGGGCAGTCCCATTGGGGCCTCTTATTCCGCAGGTCCACAATGGACCCTCGCGTGTAATGCCGCAGGCAGGCTCATCTTCTACCTGGATCTGCAATTGAGCGGATGTCCGGACATGACTTTCAAGGCGATGATGTCAGACGTAGTATCCACTCCCGCCACCACACTTAATACCTGGACCGGCAATACCAACAGCAGTTGGGCAATAGCCAACAACTGGAGTAATGGAGTCCCATCCGGATGTGACAGTGTGGTCATTGATAACGGGGATATGGTACTAATATCGAGCGAAGCAGTGGCCAACAGCATTACTATAGACAACAATTCGGCGCTAAATATCAACGGAGATCTGTATGTAGCCGGTCACAGCCCCTTGACTATCCAGGTTTCCAACGGCACGATCAACAACCAGGGACTGGTCGATCTGGTCATGAATGAGGAAGGAGATGGCCTCTACCTGGGAGCCGGTGCCAGCTATATTCAGGGGAACGGAAATACGTTGAATTTCCTGGATCTCTCGACTTCCAATGATTCCCGTTGTCTGTTCATTTCTCCGACTGCTGATCTAACCAACAGTGGAAGCATTGAATTCCATAAAAGGCTGGAAAACAAAATATTGAAGGTTCAAAACCAGGGATCAGTAGTCAACCAGGCCAGTGGCACCATTCTGTTGGATCATGGGGACTGGTGGAACCAACTCAGCTCCGGGCAATTGGAAAACACAGGCACGATGATACTTGAGGAATTCATTCATGATGCCAACACAAACATGACCAATTTTTTCTGTGGCACCATGGAAATACAGGATGTTACCTGGCGCGGATCGGGAAATAACTTTGGCATAATCCGCTTCCTGGAAAACAATAATTTCCAGCAAATCTTCTTCCCAGATGTACTAAATAACCATGGAATTCTTGAAGACTATCGGGAGAAAATCACTCAATATCAAATTTATACAAACACCGGTGTGCACCTGACTGAAATCGAAGACCATTTAGGAGTTGGTCTTCCCTATCCGATATCTTTCACCGATCTGAATTATTCTTTTAGTGATTCCGTTTTTGCGGGTCCTGATTTATGTGTTCCCATTGGTACTTATGATGAAAGCAGCAAGGTCTTACTACTAAATAGTGATGCGACCGGAGGCAACCTTATTTGTATGGAAATTGCCATTAGTCCGGGCTGTAAGGATACCTTTTGTGTCCAGTTGGATGTACCTGTCCGGGGAGAAATTTGTGCCAGTGGGTCCCTGGAACAGCTAAATACCCTGATCGATCTCTATGATTCTCTGGATGGCCCCAACTGGATGAATAAGATTGGCTGGGTAGATGGTAAGGACGGTATCGATTGCGATCTCTGTACATGGGCAGGTATAACCTGTGATGTCACCGGAGAGCACATTGTCGGGTTGACACTGCCATCGAACGATCTTAGTGGAGCATTGCCCAAAGCGATTACCAAACTGGATTCACTGGAGACCATCGACCTGAAAAACAACGACATCACGGGTACCCTGCATCCGGAATTTAGTCAGCAAATCAATCTGGAAGTGATCGATTTTCTGGGATGTGATCTAACTGGCAAAATCCCTCCGGAATGGACCACATTGGAGAATCTGACGAAGATCGAACTGACCAATAACAATCTCTCGGATACCATGCCAGATATGTTTGCCAACATGACTGATTTGGAATTTCTTTCGGTGAGGAACAGCAACATCACGGGTAATCTTCCCGCATCATTAGGTCCATTGAATAGTCTTATGACAGTAGATTTTCTCAATAATGATTTTCAGGGTTGCTTCCCGGCCAGTTGGTTGGATCTGTGTAACAATGGCCTCACCCATCAATTGGGTGGTAATAATTTGCCGGGAGGTGGTGACCTGGATGCATTCTGTAATAATTCCTTTGGAAAATGCCATGATCCCGAAAACTGCACCGGCATTGGAGAAACCATGTATTTCGCCATAGATAATTCTATACTGCCCTGGCACTTTCACGCCAACTGGGAATCAGGCCGGGCACCCGATTACTGTGACCATGTGATTTTAGAAGCAAATAACCTGGTAGAAATTGAAGCAGGAACCCAAGCCAAATGCAATACGATCGAAATAGAAATAGGTGCCAGTCTTACGGGTGATGGCCAACTGGATGTTTTGGCGCAACAACCTTGACCCACCTGGTTCAACCCAAGCGCTGTTCAAATGTTGCACCTTCGAACTCGTATTAGAAAAAATGCTCCATCAGGAAACTGAAGAGGTTGATGATGGACTGCTAATAACTCAAAGGTTTTCTCTCTGATAGCCATCTGTAGTTGCAAACTACATGTCTTTAGCGATAATATTGGATTACCATGATTGGGGGTGACCTTACAGGCCACGATCATTGACTCAATTGAAATGGGGCGTTGCCCCATTCTTTTAGGTCCAGACCTTTCAGGCCTGGCAATTGATTTATTTCAAAAGGAACTCGAAAAGAATTCCTATGTAATCCTCACAGCGATGGGAATAATAATCAGGAATTGCTGGATCAAACAGCTTGCCTTTGCATATTTTTTTAATAGCTAAGTCTGAAGGGCTTAGTTCCAATTACCCAACGCGTAGCTTCGGGAACAAGTTGGCCAATGTCCTTGTCTAAGTAGTATCAAAACTGTACGCATCCGTACACTTTCTGCCCGATACCGCACACATTTGGCCTGCTGCAGAGTAACAAAACCAGTCTTACCTATTGAATATCAACCACTTACCAACTTTGGCATATATTTATATTACTATATGTATAAATCAACCCCGGTAAAATGATCAGCAACTACATTCGCGTCGCCTGGAGAAACCTCTTGAAAAATAGAAACATCACCTTTATCAATATTGCTGGACTCAGTATTGGTGTGGCAGCCTGCCTGCTCATTTCTGTCTACATTCTTCATGAGACCAGTTATGATCGTCATGTCCCCAATGCAAACCAAATCTACCGGTTGGTGGGTGTCTTTGATTTTGATGGTTCGGTGAAACGAGGTACACACTTTTCTGCGAATATGGCTAGAACACTGGATGCCGATTATGAGGAGGTGCAGACTTCCGGAAGAATGATGGACAATCCATTGTTCTACGGTGCAGGTGAAAATGACATCCGTATTGACGGTAAAGTCATGCAGCACAGTGAAAGCGGCTTTGTATATACTGATCAGGGAATCATTGATATTTTTGACCTGAGTCTGGTAGAGGGAGACGCAGGCTCGGCTTTGTCCAGTCCGAAAAGTATCGTCATATCGGAGCGAAAGGCAAGAAAGTATTTTAACGAGGAAAACCCCATCGGTAAAACCATTTTCCTCAATGGAAATGATGATGACCCATTTACCATCACGGGAGTTATGGAGGATTTTCCCTCCACTTTCCATATGGACTACGATTTTCTGATTACACTGAGTGAAGTTGAATTTGGAGAGGGAGAACAGGAACGATGGTTACAGAACAATTACTTCACCTATTTGGAGATTGCAGAAAGTACAAATATACCTTTACTGGAAGAGAAAATTACCCGGGGCATTCTGGGCAATTACCTAATTCCGGCTCTCGAAGAAGCCAACAATGCCCTGGCAGAGAATTTTGAAGAAAAGGTTCAATTAGAACTTCAGCCTATTTCCGATATCCATTTGTATTCCAGTGAAATATTTGACTCCAAAACAAGGGGAGACATTCGTATTGTTTGGATGTTTGGGCTGGTAGCACTGTTCATTCTGATCATCGCCGCCATCAACTTCATCAATCTTTCTACAGCAAAATCATCCAGTCGGGCCAAGGAGGTGGGACTCAGAAAAGTGTTGGGATCGGGTAGAAACAAACTTATTTCCCAGTTTTTGACGGAGTCATGCATTGTATCGCTTTTATCATTTGGTGTTGGTCTGATATTGGCTGCCATGTTGTTGCCTGTTTTCAACCAAATCGCAGAAGTTCCTCTTACCATCCCTTATCAATCAGCCCCGTTTATGTTGACTTTTCTGGGAGCGGGTATAGGTGTTGGCCTTCTGGCTGGTGTTTATCCATCTTTTTATCTCTCGGGGTTTAGCCCAATCCGGGTTCTTCAGGGTACCATCCGTCGTGGAGCCAAGTCGTCAGGGTTGAGATCAGGGCTGGTTGTATTTCAGTTTACGATTTCTATTGTGTTGATATGCGGCACACTTATTATTAATCGGCAAATGAATTACATACTGAATACCCAGGTTGGATATGAAAAAGATCAGGTTATTCAAATTCACAGTACCAACATTCTAACTGACCAATTGCCAACATTTAAAGAGGAAGTCAAGAAGTTATCCGGAGTAGTCAATGCTTCCATCAGTGATTATTTACCTATTGCAGGAACCAAGAGAAATACCAATCCTTTTTACAATGAAGGCATGCAGAATATTGAGGAAGCAGTGTCTGGACAGGCATGGATTATCGATGAAGACTACATCGAAACCTTGGGTATGACACTCGTCGATGGACGGAATTTTTCCAGAGACAGAGACGAAAATCTCACTGTAATTATTAATCAAAAAATGGCCAATAGCCTCAACCTGGATGAGCCTGTTGGTCAAAAAATTGAACGTGGTGGCAGGACCTGGGACATCATTGGCGTGGTTGAGGATTTTAATTATGAGTCTTTTCGACAGCAAGTAAATCCCATCGGGCTATTTTATGGTACCGCTCCTACTATCATGTCCGTAAAGACCTCTTCCGATGACCTTCCAAAAATAATTTCTGATTTGGAGGGCCTGTGGAATGATTTTGATGCAAACCTCGATTTTCGCTATACATTCATGGATCAGTCTTTTGCCGATATGTATAAGGAGGTACGTAAAACAAGTATGATTTTCACTGCCTTTGCTGCCCTGGCCATTATCGTAGCCTGTCTTGGTTTATTCGCCCTGTCAGCTTTCATCGTTGAACAGCGTAGTAAAGAGATGAGTATCAGGAAGGTGCTGGGAGCATCGCTACAAAACATCTTCCAATTATTGACCAGGCAGTTTGTTATTCTTATCGGAATTTCCCTGCTAATAGCCACGCCTGTAGCCTACACTTTGATGCAAAAATGGCTGCAGGACTTTGAATACCGTATTGACATCTCATTGATCGTTTTCGTAATCGCAGGCATACTGAGTCTATTTATTACGATCGTCACGATCAGTTACCACGCCCTGCGAACAGCCACGAACAACCCTTCTGAAAACCTGAGAAATGAATAAGAGTTTAATCGAGAAGACCTCAACACAAAGCTGATATGATCATCAATCACATAAAAGTAGCCTGGCGCCAGATCAAGCAATCCAGACTCCAATCCATCATCCTAATTGGTGGGCTGGCACTCGGCATGTCTGCCACCATTCTGCTCCTGCAATACGTAAACTTCGAACTGAGTTTTGACAAATTCCACAGTCAGGGTGATCAGATCTACCGGGTAATTAATGAACGCTTTCAGGAAGGCCGGTCTGTACAAAAAGGAGCCATAACTTACCCTTCCATCGGGCCCACCATGACAGATGAATTTCCCGAGATATTACAATATACGAGACTGGCCTACAGCTCGGATATGATGGTGACTTCAGGGGATAAAGTAGAGGCTGCAGAGCCCGCACTCTGGGGCGACGAATCTTTTTTCACCTTCTTTGATTTCCCCCTTCTCGCTCACGATGGCGACCCCCTGTTGGACCGGCCTAATGAACTGGTATTGACCCAGGATTTTGCCGACCGGTTCTTTCCGGACTTACAGGGAGCCTATGAAAAGTTGATCGGAACAAGCCTGGTACTTGACAGGTATTCAGACCCCTTTGAAATAGTAGCTGTCTGTGCCAGTCTCCCTGCCAACTCTTCCATCCGTTTTGAGATTATGCCCAGCTATGCTTCCTGTATCAAGTACTGGGGTGAGGGAGCCGACAATAGCTGGCAATGGTCAGATTTCTACCATTATTTGTTACTACAGCCGGGTGCAGATATGGCTGCCCTGGAAGCAAAGTTCGATGACTTCAGTGAACGTCATTTTGATGGAACTGCCGTTTCAGGAAGTAAAGAAGTTTTCACACTACAGCCATTACATGCCGCCCATCTGCAATCCAGTGATCTGGAATACGAAATTACCCGCACTTCAAGTGGCAGATCAGTCTGGTCATTGCTTCTCATAGCCTTCTTTATCCTGGTCATTGCCTGGATCAATTACACCAACCTCAGTTCAGTAAAAGCTATTGAACGTGCCAGGGAAGTAGGTGTACGAAAAGTAGTGGGTGCCAGCAAGAGTCAGTTGGTATGGCAATTTCTGGTGGAAGCTCTGATCGTAAACTTTGCTGGTTTGGTTATTGCCCTGGCCCTGGTCCAGCTTGTCAGCCCCTGGTTTTCAGCCAGGTTTGAACTTTCCGAAAATGCACTATCGTTTTTCAGTGGAGGGTCGACCAACGCCTTCCTACTATTGTCATTAAGCATATTATTGTTGGCTGGTGTTGTCCTATCGGCCCTGTATCCTTCGTGGTTATTGTCAAAAACACGGGTAGCCGAGGTACTTAAGGGTAGTGTGCAAAAGGATCCGGGTGGAGCCTATGTGCGAAAGGGCCTGGTCATATTTCAATTTGCCATGTCCGTCGGTTTGATCATTGGTACTACACTAGTGGCCATGCAGGTACGGTATATGAACAAACAGGATCTGGGCATTGACATTGATCAGATCATGCTGATCAATTCTCCTGAGCTCACCTCCTGGGACAGCAGTTTTATTCCGAAAATCAATGCTCTTAAACATGAGTTAACCCAGTTACCCGGTATCGAGAAAGCCACCACTTCGAATCGGGCTCCCGGTGAGCGCATGGGCAGAAGTTTTCAAATCACCAGAGTAGGTGCACCAGATCACCAGACTTACACCAGTAATTTTCTATATGTAGACTACGATTATGCTGACACTTATGATTTGCCGGTGGTCGCTGGAAGGTTCTTTCGCGAGACGGATCACAGTGCTGATTTTGACCTCGTGGACAAGATAGTCATTACTGAAAGTGCAGCGTCGATGCTTGGCTTTGAGAATCCGGCAGATGTTTTGAATGAACGCCTGGAGATAGCTGAACGACCCTGGCAAATAGTAGGGGTCGTACAGGATTTTCATCAGCGCTCACTCCATCATGCTATAGAGCCCATCATTTTTGTACCCAGTTATTCAACCAGCAGCATGATTTCAGTCAAGGTGTTTTCATCTGACCTGGATCGCACCCTGGCACAAGTGGAAAAAAAATATCATCAGTTCTTACCGGGCAACACATTTGACTTTCGCTTTCTCGATGAAGACTTCGACCGACTATATCAGGCCGAAAGAAGGTTCGGTCAGATCCTGACTTTTTTCACCTTTCTGACCATCCTCATTGCCTGTCTGGGGTTATTTGGACTTGCTTCTTACACGACTCATCTGCGTACTCGTGAAATAGGAATCAGGAAAGTACTGGGTGCAAGTACCCTGGGCATCGTCTCCCTCGTATCAGGATCCTTTCTCAAATTGGTGGCACTGTCCGTATTGGCAGCTTTTCCCATAGCCTACTATCTGTCGAGAGAATGGCTGAGAGATTTTGCATACGCCATGGACATTCCCTGGTGGGTATTCATCGCTGCTGGTCTGACCGCCATCCTGATTGCACTACTGACCGTCAGCTATCAGAGCATTAAAGTGGCCCTGATTAATCCGGCCGAAAGCCTGCGTCAGGAATAAATTTTAAACACCAAAGCACTAAGACAACCTAAATGATCTACAACAACATCAAAATAGCCCTTCGAAGTCTCTGGAAAAACAAGTTGTACAGTGGTATCAACATCCTGGGTCTGGGCTTTGGTCTGGCCTGTTTCCTCTTTATTTCTCTCTACGCCATTGACGAACTCACCTTTGACCGAATGCATCATAAATATGATCAAATCTACCGGTTGACCCACAGGATGGAATCCCCTGAAAAGGGAGTGCAGCAGTTCGGTACTGTATCTGCCAATGCAGGTTTGGCTGCCCGTACCGAACTGGCAGGTGTAGAAAACAGTGTTCGTCTGACCATGTGGGGAAGAGCCGTGGTGAGAAACCAGGAAAACCAACAAGCCTTTTATCAGAATTTCATCACCGCAGAAAATGCTTTTTTTGATGTATTTGATTTCGTTCTCCTGGAAGGTGATCGTCAATCTGCTTTATCGGAACCCAACAGCATAGTACTAACAGAATCATTTGCCTACAAGCTCTTCAAAGGTGAAGACCCCATGGGTAAAACACTTCACAGCGATCGCGGTATTGATCTGAAAGTCACCGGTATCCTTCATGATTTTCCACTGAATAGTCACATCCAGTTTGAATCGATCATTTCCTTTTCAACTCTGGAAGCCCTGAGTTGGTGGGATGACCAATTTGGCAGTGACTGGTCTTCACAGGAATTTGGCACCTACCTGGTTTTGAATCCGGAGGTGGATCCTCAGTCAGTTGAAAGACAATTGACCGCATTTGCGGAGACCCGCAGTGGTGATGAGAGGCCTTTTGCCGGTGAAATCGTTTTACAACCACTCAGGGATGTACATTTTGGATCGGAAGATATCCAGCGAGAACTGAATGAATACAAAAGCACCTACAGGTATCTGACCATTTTTAGCCTGATTGGCATCTTCATCCTGGCCATAGCTTGTATCAATTATATCAATCTTTCGACCGCCCGATCGGCCAACTACCGGCAGGAAGTGGGTGTGCGCAAGGTCATTGGTGCAGACAGAAAGCAGCTCTTCGGCAGGTTTATGTCGGAAAGTGTTTTAATTACCCTCTTTGCACTGGTTTTTGCCTTTGGACTTGTACAGGCCGGGTTACCCTGGTTTAATGATTTTTCATCCAAAGAACTAACTCTTGGTCTGCTGACTAAGGGCACTACCCTACCTCTTCTGGTTGTGGCTATTGCGACGATTAGTTTCATAGCGGGAAGCTATCCCTCCATGTATCTGTCGAGGTTTCGGCCTGCCGCAGTACTGAAGGACACGGTCAGACAAGGTGCTTCCAGAGGGCAGAATCTCCTGCGAAAATCATTGGTGGTAGTCCAGTTTTCGCTATCGGTTTTGATGATTATCGGGACGCTGGTGGTTTGGAAACAAATGGAATATGTGAGGTCACAGGACCTTGGTTTTCAGCAGGATCATATGGTCGTTGTCGACATCAATAGTGGCAAGGTTCGCAACGGGTTTGAAACCATCATGTCAGGATACCGTCAATTGCCTAATGTAGAATCGGTAACTGTCAGCAGCAGGGTGCCGGGTGAATGGAAAACCCTGCTGCAGGCACAGATACGACCAGAGGGCAAATTTGAACAACCTGGAATGACTCCCTGGTTTATGGGAGCTGATGAACATTTCCTCGAAACATTTGACATCGAACTACTTGAAGGCAGAAATTTCAATCCGGCCATTGCCAGTGATTCTACCGCCCTCATCCTCAATCAAAAAGCGGCACAAGCTCTTGGTATCGAAAAACCTGAAGGTCAGGAAGTCCTGGTGGTAAGTTCGATTGCTCATGGTTCCGAACGTATGCTGTCCACGCCATATAGAGCCCAGGTGATTGGTATTATGGAAGACATTAACTTTCAATCCTTGTATGAGCCTATTGCCCCCTTTGCGCTTTCGTACCGTACCAACCCCATTCAGAGTATCGACTACTTTACCGCCAGGGTAAATCCACAGGATATGGACCGGACCATAGCACAAATGACAGACATTCTGCATGCAGTGGATCCCGATCAGATTTTTGAATATCACTTTCTGGATAGCCAGATCGAAACATTTTATGAAGCTGACACTAGGAGAAGCCGATTGTTTTCCCTGGCCGCTCTGTGTGCCATCCTCATTGCCTGTCTCGGGTTATTTGGCCTGGCCACCTACATGGCCGAACAGCGCACCAAGGAAATTGGCATTCGAAAAGTGCTGGGAGCTGACACGCTGGGCATCGTTGTCATGTTATGTCGTGATTTCCTCAAGCTGGTGGCCCTTGCATTCGTCATAGCATTACCGGTGGCCTA
>JAUILF010000552.1 GCA_030433135.1 Bacteroidia bacterium
TTCTAAAGTGAAATTTCACTCCTGTGAGCAATTGCTTTCGGCACTTCCCGCGTTGTGCGTTGATTCGTTGAACACAAATCCGATTCGCCGGTGCATTCCAATTTGGAAATGAACATACCTACGCACAACCTTACTTCAGGTGTTTACGTGGTCCGGTTTGTAGTTGGTGGTCCTGATGGCAGAATGAGAGAACTCAACCGGCAGAAGCTTTTGATTTCGCATTAATCTGCTTCATGGGATCTACATTAAAGTAGGAGCTCATCTGATTGTAGACTTCTTCAGCATGCATTTTGAAGCGTACCGGAAAGGTGAAAAAGTAGGTGGTGGCCACAGCCTGCCACTGAATATAAGGCTCGGGAAGACCAATGTATTCTACTATGTGTTCATTCTCAAAACCACTGATCAACGGCAGTGATTCCATGTCCGGTTCAAATTCAGGAATATTGTCAATGAATAAAACTTTCGCCCATTCATACATACAGGTATTGAAATACTGTTGTGGAAATCTAAAAGCCTTCATAAAGTGATCCGCACAAAAGAGTAGTACTTTATCTTTCACAAAGAGTTCGGAAGTATGCAGGTGTTCATGATGCTGAGGTGAAGGGAAGGGATGTCTGTATATCACAACATTTTCAAACTGAAGTATTTTATCGTGCCAGCCCGGCTGGAAAGAAGCCAGGATATGTGCATTGGCAGCTACAACTACCTTAAGATCCTCAGGTACCTTGTCAAAACCTTGCGGCATAAAATTCGCAGTACTGAGGTAAATACTGGCAGCGCTCTCAAAAGATTGCTTTTGGGAGCTATCCATCAGAGAATAGAAGGGAATATGGTCTTCGATAAAACGCAACATTCCCTTGGGAAGTCGCTGAGGGTACTTGTTTACATACCAACGGTCAATCTCGGGATGCAGCACATAAATGGCCGCCAGAGCCACCACCAAGGGGATCAACCAATAGGAATAACCCGGGTAACCCCATACGTAACTCAACAGGAGTACAACACCGGTAAGCAATACCAACGGCAGTAAAATCCACTTGGACAGAATCATCGCCATAGTTTATACATTTAAAATTAACGATCAAATCTTTGCCGTGTTGGAAAAAGACCCTAAATTTGCACTCCCCTGAAAATCTGGGGTTGGCTGGTACCTTAGCTCAGTTGGTAGAGCACAGGACTGAAAATCCTGGTGTCCCTGGTTCGATTCCTGGAGGTACCACAGAATAAAGAAGACCAAACCACTAGAGACTGGACTCATGTCCAGTCTTTTTTTGTCCCATCACAAGGTCTGTTTTTATCAACACCCTCATAGGATCAAGTGTCATGCCAAAATCACCGGATCATATAGAAAAATTTCTATATTTGGTAGAATCGGAATATGACTGAAACGGCCTACTTAGCGACTGATCTTGGAGACATTGAGATGCACATCACAGACATTGGCCTTAAATCGCTGGCCTTTGTAGAGAAAATTCCGACCGATCATACTCCTTCCGAGAAATGTAAACCGTATGTCACTCAGGTAGAGAAGTACTTTGCCGGAGAATTGACGCGGTTCACGCTTCCCATTGACTGGAGCGACGTGGCGCCTTTTCACAAGGATGTTCTAAAAATGGTTATGACCATTCCTTATGGGAAGACACGTACTTATAAGCAAATAGCAGCTGTACTTGGGAAACTATCGGCTATCAGGGCAGTAGGACAGGCGAATGGGAAGAACCCCATCGCTATTGTAATTCCTTGTCACAGAGTTCTGGGATCTAACGGTGAGTTGACAGGATATGCCTATGGTCTGGAGTTAAAACGCCTATTGCTGGAATTGGAGAATCCGAAATCCTACCGGCATCAGATCAAGATGTTTGGAGATGTAGCCTGAGTAGTAGCTATCCCTAACCTGCTTTTCCAAGCAAAAGAACCTGCGAAAGAAGGAACAAACTATTCATTTCCTGCCAAAAAATGACAGAGCTTGATCATTCATGTACTAATGCATATTTCCGGTTTAAGTGAGTTGGGAGTTAAGAAGTTACTTTTGGGTACCTCTAAAATACTGCTGACAAAAGAAAACGGCTATTAGCCGTATTTAGTGGGTAAATCCAATTCCAGCTTTTCAAAATTTGAATATACACATTCATTTTACTATCAATATGAATGATTACTACTGACTATTCCATCATAGCGTTAGAGTAAACCTTTAAGAATGAAGTAGAAGATCAGATATTGCCCGTACAAGATTTCTAGGTACAAAGTGTAAGTAGAAGGACGTCAACTCCTAGTGGCCATAAAGATCGCTTGTAACTGGTAAGCAGATGAAAAGAGAAGTGAATTTGTAATACATTGGAAACTAATTTTCAAAGAAAAGGTAGCCTTATCCATTTGAATAATTAGGGCATCTACATTATTGGATTTCAATGTGTTGCGAATAAAGGTAAAGAACATATGGACAAATACAATCCAAATGGATCCAGCGGTTATACAAGCGATCCACCCAGGCCGTACCCGGGATTCGGATAGCTAAATAACCCA
>JAUILF010000155.1 GCA_030433135.1 Bacteroidia bacterium
GACAAATCATCTTCAACCGTAGTAAAGATAATTGGTGCATCAGCTGTTCCCTCAGCCATAATAGTAGCCCCTCGGCTAACAATCAAAGCCGAACTCGCATCACCGGTAGTCGTTGTTCCACGAGCTTTAATCACAGTTCCTGGCTCAATAATCAATGTAGCACCTTCTTCTACATATACATATCCATCCATCTCCCACTCAACATCAGAGGTCAGTGTCAGGGTTTCTCCCGCTTCGATGCTGGCATCGGTGATAACGTTATCCGCTTGCTCGGCTAAATCGCCAAAGAAACCGTATGAATCCATAGCAGTCCAACCCAAAGCCCAGTTGTCTGAATTACTAAATGCTCCCCTATATGACGTTGACACAACAAAATCAGGTGCATCGGGATCTTCAACTGCACCAGACAATGCAGGTGATCCAATATTTGGTCGAGGATCCAGGCCTCCGGTCGGCAATCTTGAAATGCCTCCCAGATCAGGATCTACATCGATATCATTATTTCCGTCTTCCAGAGCCATCAACACGGTATCTTTATCTTCCAACACCAGAGTACCATATCCATTAATGATGTTGTTTACAAAGCCACTTTCACCTGCTGCCAAACGCTGCAGTGTTGTAGGTCCATCTACATCAATAGCATAACCACCTGACTCCAGAATCAAACTGTTCCAGATCTGAGCTGCGGCATCGTCTTTTAGTACAATACCATCGCTCTCACCATTGGCACTGCCAACTCCTGCTCCAATGAAAGTCGCATTATATATACGACCTATTGTTTTTGGACCCTTGTCCTCAGCTTCTGACCCATCGTATTCAACTGCATGGTCACCACCGAATTCACCATCCTGATCCTGCTGCAATGAGAATACAAATTGCATAGCTCCTTCCCAACTCTCATCAACATCATAGGAGTCATCGCCGATGTACCCTACAACTGCGTGTGTAATATTTACAGCTCCACCAAAGATTTCAATGCCGTCATCCTTTCCGGAGAACACCTCTATATAATCAATGGTAGTACCTGATCCAACTCCACCAAGAGTAAGACCATTTATCTCATTATCCTGTTCCAATACCGCTCCTCCGTGCCGGATCGATACATATTTTAAAACACCTGAATTATCTGCATTGTCATCTCCACCATATTCACTGCGTTCATCTCCTTCCGGAATTCCTTCGATAAAGTCGGTGCCACCATCTTCGCCTACTATGCCGTTACCCAGTACTACAACCCCACCCCATTTTTGAAAATCAAAGGGTGTCAAATCGTCTGTAGAAGAAAGATCATCTTCATCACTGGTAAAAATAATAGGAGCATCCACCGTACCCTCAGCAAATATTTTACCTCCCCTACTGATAATAAGTGCCGTACTCGCATCACCGGTTGTTGGTGCTGATTTACACTTTACTACCACCCCGGGCTCAATCATCAAGACCGCATCACTCTCCACGTAAACATAACCATCCATGGTGTAGTCGGTACCCGCTGTCAGTCGTAAAGTATCTCCCGACCCAATACTGGCATCCGTGATGTTTTCCTGAGCCACCACATAGGCCACATGGGTCAACAAATAAGCAATTAACAGGTAAATTTTTCTCATAACAATTCGTAATATTTTTTGATAGAAATTCTATTTGTTTCCGGCGGTGAAGATAGATCTTCAGTGTTAAGCACTCTTGAATGGTTTTTTAAATTTAGATCAACAAAATCTCTGTAATTTTTTAGTAATATTAATGTTGCCTTAACATTAGTGAGTTTGTGCCAGAATATTATTTCTAACATTTTATGCATTGGGATACTTTTCTGAAATGGTCTATCGGCACCTGAAATCACCTCCGCTTACCTTCAATAACAACCCTGTTTGACTTAGTCCTGGTATCAGAACAAAATTTTGTATTATAAAATATCGTAATATTTAACTACAAATAATATCCGCTTAATAGCCAGTTAATATTGACAGTTCATCTTTGTAGAATAGAATCGAACAACCATGCTTAAAAGAGAACTGGACATTGCCATTATCTCAGATGTACATCTCGGCACCTTTGCCTGTCATGCACGCGAACTGCTTCAATACCTGAAAAGCATAAAAACCAAGACATTGGTGCTCAATGGTGACTTTGTCGATATCTGGGAATTTCGCAAAAGGTCCTTTCCCAAGGAGCACATGGCTGTGTTGCAATATATCATGCAAATGGCAGCCAAGGGCACTAAAGTTTATTATCTGACCGGCAACCACGACGATGTATTGCGGAAATTCAGTCCCTTTGTAGCAGGTAATATTATTCTACGTGATAAACTGGTACTGCAAATCGACCAGAAAAAATACTGGATATTCCACGGTGACATTTTTGACGCTTCTGTTACTATTTCACCTTTAATTGCCAAATTAGGTGGTAGGGGCTATACCTGGTTAATTCGATTTAATCGCCTCATTAATAACATCAGGACAAAGCTGGGTAAATCTCCATTGTCCCTGGCCAACGCCGTCAAACGCAGTGTTAAACAGGCATCGAGATATATTTCCGATTTCGAAAATGTCGCCATCGAACATGCAATGAAGCAAGATTATGACTATGTCATCTGCGGTCACATCCACCTGCCTCAAGTGAGACACATTCCAGAAAGCGACTTGATTTACATGAATTCAGGTGACTGGGTAGAAAATCTTACCTCACTCGAATACAGAGGAAAAAAATGGTCAATTTATAAATATGATCCTGCTGATTACAAAATCAGAAGCAAGCGATTGCACCCCGCTGAAATACTACCGAAGGAAGAAATATTATTATCTCATTTATCGGGAAATGGCCTTCTGTTAAGTGAAGATTAAGTTTGCATTAATTCAGTTACAGCCCGTTATATCCGGGCTTTACTCCCATTATCTTTGAGCTATGATTTCGATGCAAGGCTATAATGAACCTGCTGATTACAAAATTCTGGTCGTTGATGACGAACCCGACATCCTGGAGTTCGTAGGATATAATTTGCAGAGAGAAGGATACAATGTGAGCAAAGCCTCAAATGGTTTTGATGCCCTCGATATTGCCAATCAAATGCAGCCCCATCTCATTCTGCTGGATATTATGATGCCTGATATGGATGGAGTTACTACCTGTCATAAAATCAGGAATGAAGCCACCTGCAAGGATACTATTATTGCCTTCCTTACCGCCCGTCACGAAGAGTATAGCGAAATTGCCGGTTTTGAAGCCGGTGCTGATGACTATATCCGAAAACCGATTAGCCCACGTGTCCTGCGCAGTAGAGTGAATGCACTCCTGCGTCGCCACCAGGTTTTTAACACCAAAAAATCTCATGTTCTACAACACGAAGGCCTCTATCTCGATCGCGAAAAATTTGAAGTAAAAATCGACGATGAGCCGTTTGTACTTGCCAAAAAAGAATTTGAAATTCTCTGGTTAATGGCCGAAAAACCAGGCAAAGTCTACTCACGTGAGGAAATATATCGCCACGTCTGGGGTAGTGATGTCATAGTCGGCAATCGCACCATCGATGTTCACATCTCCAAACTGAGGAATAAACTCAACCAACGCTTTATTAAGACCATCAAGGGGATTGGTTATAAGATTGAAGGATAATTCAGTCGGCAGTACCCAGTAGGCAGTCGGCAGTTCGCAGTCCGCAGTAGGCAGTTCGCAGTCCGCAGTCCGCAGTAGGCAGTTCGCAGTCGGCAGTCCTCAGTTCCCAGTCCTTCTAGGTTTAGTGGTTTAGGTCCCGGCGCGCTATGGCTCAACGCGGTTTAGATGTTTAGTTGCTGAGGCCACTCCGAAAAGTCGCTAAGAAGGAATGAAATACGAGATATATTTCGTATTTTAATAATATGTATAAAAAGAGCACAAATTCATCACCTCAGGATCTATTTAGTGGTTCTGTACAACATCTGGGGACCAAGAAATATGAGGATTTAGTATCGGAAAATGCGTGGTTCAATGTATTCTATTCAGATGTAACCAGTCAAATAGATGAATCGCTGTTTGAGCCGATGTATGCACATACTGGCCGACCAAATGCACCGATAAGAGTCTTGGTGGGCATGATAATTTTGAAGGAAGGTCAGGAATGGACTGATGAGCAGATGTATGAGAATTGTCGGTTCAACATAGCCATTATGAGAGCATTGGGACTAACGAACTTGAATGAGGAGGTTCCGGTTCCAAGCACGTATTATGACTTTAAAGTTCGGTTGAGTAACTACTGGGAAGAAAACGGGGTAAACCTATTCTCGAAATTGTTTGAAACTATAACTACATCCCAGGTAAGCAAATACAAGTTGGGTGGTAAGCAAATCCGAATGGATAGTAAATTAATCCAAACCAATATAGGCACCTGGACCCGGATGCAAAAGATTTTGCAGGCCTTTCAAGTGTTTTACAGAACATTAGATGAGGAGGCAACCAAGCGAATTAAAAAGCAAGCGGACAAGGATTTTATAGCTGATATTATGTCAAAATCAGTATCGAATCATTTGTATGGAATGCGGAAAGAGGAAGAAAGAGATTGGGTAAGACGTCTGGGTTTTCTGATACGAAAAGTGCTCAATATATACTCTGAAGCTGATAGTCCACATCATGCTGGATTAAAGCGGATGTTTGAAGAGCAATATGAAGTAAGAGAACAAGTGGACGAACAAGACCATTTGGATGACTCACAAGGTGATACCAAAGATCCTGAAGTAAGTCCCAAGGCTGCCACCGAAATTAGTTCAAACAGTATGCAATCGATCCATGACCCAGATGCATCGTATCGAATAAAAGGACATGGTTCTCATCAGCAGCAGGTCTGTGGATACAGTTCCAATATAACGGAAATGGTGGGCGAAGAAATTAACCTAATCACGGATGTACAATTGGAGAAGGCAACTCATAGTGATGATAGTTATTTGCTCCCTGCTGTGAAGCATACTGAGCGCATCACTGGTAACAGTGTGGAGTCCTTGCATACTGACGGAGCCTATGACAGCTATAGCAATAGGCTAGCCCTTAAAGAACTAGAAGGAAAGAAATGGCACCTAAGCAAATTGAAAGGAGGAGGTATATTTCAATTCAGGATAAATGCCCAAGGTCAAGTCGAAATATATGATGGGCAAATGGAGATCTGGAAAGAAGCAACATTATTAGATAACGGAAAATATCGACTTAAAGTAGGGGGTAGGAAGTTTAATTATCGATACTTTATGCAAGATCGAATTAACTCATACATAGCCCTTCAAGAAATCCGGCCAAAGGAAACCGAAAAAGGCATCCGAGCCAATGTGGAGTCCACAATAAACCAGGTGTTTCATACTTTAAGAGGGCAGCGAAGTAAGTACAGGGGGCAAATTCGACATGCCATATTTGCTATATCGAGATGCCTGTGGGTCAATTGTTCCAGAATAGTATCTTTCGGAAAGAATCGGCCTCAAATCGGACTTTCATTAACGTAATAACAATACTAACCGTAGTCCTGGCCACTATCAAAGTTCGGAAGTAATCTTCAGGGTCAGAATCAAAATAGAGGACAAGCCATTAGAAAAGTGAAAATTTATGACTATTCCTTGCTATTTAATGTCAAAAATGCGCTTTCCGGAGTGGCCTCAGTTGCTGGAATACAAATCTCTGCGAGCTCCTTATTCAGTTCGCAGTCGGCAGTCTGCAGTCCGCAGTCTGCAGTTCGCAGTCGGCAGTCGGCAGTACCCAGTTCGCAGTCGTAGAAAAAACCCAACTGCCCAAAGCCAAACGCCCAATGCCTCTATTCGGTTGAGATGTTGAGCTGCCAGCGCGCAATGGCTCAACGCGGTTTAGATGTTGAGGTGTTTACTGGAATACAAGCCTCTGCGATCTCATTATTCAGTCGGCAGTCTTCAGTACCCAGCTCGCAGTACTCAGTCGTAGTAAAACCCAAAGCCCAATGCCCAACACCCAATGCCCCTTTAACCACTAAGTCCACTAAGATTCTTGTAAAAGGGAAGAGCACTAAGAATTCTCTTTATGAAGATCAGCTATAGCTCAATACTTTTCAGATTCAAACTCCGCGATCTCTGCGTCCTCTGCGTGACAACCCAATGCCCAACACCCAATGCCTCTTTTCGGTTGAGATGTTGAGGTGCCAGCCCACAATGGCTCAGCTCGGTTTAGATGTTGAGGTGTTTCTGGAATACAATCCTCTGCGAGCTCCTTATTCAGTCCGCAGTAAGCAGTCGGCAGTACCCAGTCGGCGGTCCGCAGTACTCAGTAGGCAGTAGGCAGTCGGCAGTTCCCAGTCGGTAGAAATTTAATCCCGTCCATGCCAAACAAGCGTCAAACCACTGCCAAACCACGCTAAACGACTGTTAAACCATGTCAAACCATCAGAAACCACCAGAAACAACTTAGAAACCACCAGAAACCAGTATTCCTTCCCAGCACCCGGTACCTGACTGTCAGCCACTGGCTGGGTACCCGGTACCTACTGCCAACATATTCCATATCTTCACCCGGCAATAAGACCGTGACGCCTCATCATGCATCAAATCGTAAACTTTGTCTACCTGGCCCGGGAATCTCTGCCCTTTATCAGGATCTACCGGTCGAGAGTGGGACTAAACAAGCGAAGAGGACCCCAGTACCAGTTTTGGCAAAAGCTACTCACAGAAATTCCTGAAATCGGAGAGCTTGGAGGAAAGCTGCAAAAAAGAATCTGGCACTATTTCTTTGCCAACAGGATAACCACCCAGTGGTTTGCCACCTTGCACCAGGTGAAACCGGATACGAGAGAACTCTATGCAGGCTATTACCTGGCAGCTGCAACTCCGATTGCAGATCATATGGTCGACGAATTAAATTATACCTATGAAGATATCTGTACTATTCTACAAAAACCTTCTATTGATCCACTGCAAAAAGCACTCTTTTCACTCCGGATAAAAGCTAATGAATTTAACTCTGACCCAGAGCTTTTCGACAAATATCTGGACCTGACACTTCGTGCGCAGGCGGAGAGCGTCCTACAAAACACACATACTAATGGGTCATCTGTGCTGCATAATATCACCTGGTCCAAAGGTGGTTATGCACTTTTACTCTATCGAACAGCACTGCAAACTCCCATTAGTCAACAAGAGAAAAAAGCGGTATTTCAGTTAGGAGGACTGATGCAACTACACAACGATCTCTTTGACTTGTATCGAGACCTACAGGAAAGTATCCAGACCATCCCCACCACCTGTCGGGACATTTCTCTGCTCCGTGCTCAATTCACAGAGGAGACCAACCAGACCATACAACTCTTTGACCAAACTCCGACCCACCCAATAGCTCGAAAAAAATTCTATCTCCTAATGATGCTGGCACTCAATACCGGATCTATTTGTCTTGATCAGTACGAACAACTGCAGAATAAATCAGGTGGAATATTCAATGCCAATGCCTATTCCAGGAATGAATTGATTTGCGATATGGACCGTCCATACAATATCTGGAAAAACATCCTGCTTACCCTCAATTGGAAAAACAACTCAGACCGACACTAAGCTAATCCGTATATTGACGCAGCAAATTCTTTTGGCCGATTATGGAAAAAGCAACACCCCTTCCTCATGGCGTTTACGCTGCAGCCCTTACACCCATGAATCCGGACCTCTCTCCGGACATCGCTAAGCTGGTTGCTCATTGTCAATGGCTAAAGAATGCAGGTGCTACCGGACTGGCACTCCTGGGTACCACCGGCGAAGCCAATTCCTTCAGCCTATCAGAAAAAATGGACCTGCTCAAACAATCGATCAATGATGGAATGGACCCTGAAAATGTAATGGTTGGAACCGGCAGTACTTCCTACCATGAAACCACGGAACTCTCAAAATTTGCCTTTTCACTGGGTTTTAAGCACATCCTGCTACTACCTCCCTTCTATTATAAACAGGTGACCGATCAGGGATTATTTGACTATTTCAAAAGAGTGGTGGATGGACTCAACAATCCCGGGTTGGGAATCTACTTGTACCACATTCCCAAACTTACCGGAGTACACCTGTCCATGCACCTCATCGAAAAGCTGCTCAACCACTTTCCCGGGCAATTCCTGGGAATGAAAGACTCCAGTGGAGATCTGCAACACATGCAACAGGTGATTTCTGAATTTCCGGGATTTGATGTCTTTGCCGGTACCGAAAAGTATTTACTTCCGGTTCTGCGAAGTGGTGGTGCTGGTTGTATTTCTGCCACTGCCAATCTAACTGTTAAAATGGTGGCGGAACTTTTTCATGGATGGAAAAGCGGGAAGGCCGATCATTACCAGGAGGAGATTACCGCGATTCGATCCACCCTGGAGCAATATCCACTGGTGGGAATACTGAAGGCACTCATGGCCCATTTTATGGAAGATACACAGTGGCAGCACACTCAGCCACCCAATTCACTGGCATCATCAGAAGACGTCACCAGATGTCTTGCCGGGTTGAAAGAAGCTGACTTCGATCCTGGGTTCGGGTAAGGCAATTTGATGTTACAATGCTTGATAGCTGATATATCTGGCAATGGCAAAAATATTACCTTCGCATCCCGGAGTTAAACCGGGAATATGCATTAGATTTTCTATTGCGAACCAAATATGCTGCAAATACGGGCACATAAGCACTTTTTGATTCTCACCATGATGGTGACCATGTTTCCGAGTCAAAAAGTCCTTGGAGCACCCGTCTTTATTGCCTATTTGGCTCTCATGACGAAATCCCAATACATAACCCCGGTTAAATAAAAAGTAGGGATAATAGTTATGCCCGATCAGGCCATAATTAAGGTTAAGATATTGGCCGATCCTGAAACTTTCAGCATTCTGTGGGGTTCTAAAATTCAGTATCCAGACAATGTGGTTCCAATATTTCGCCATACATATTATGAAGACAATTTCCGGCATACTCACGCTAATTTCCTTTCTCACAGGATCTCTATTTGGTCAGGTTCCTGATGGGTTTCACGACGAACTAGTTACTGACGATTTCTTTGCTCCGGTAGGTATTGTGTTTCCTGACTCCAACCTGGCCTATGTCTGGGAACAAGATGGGAAAGTGCACGTACTTGAAAACGGGGTCAAACTCACACCTCCTTTACTTGATATTTCTGAGGAAGTAACTTCCAGCGGTGATAATGGAATGATCGGTCTGGCTTTGGATCCTGCCTTCTCTGAGAATGGATACATTTACGTTTCATACGTTGTGAGTCCCCATTACCTGCTTTTCTATGGAACTCTTGAATACGATCCTATCTATTCCAACACCAGGGCCGCTACCATAGGCCGGGTTACCCGTTACCAGGTAGATACAAACACTTTTCTATCAGTTAATCCGGAAAGTAGAAAGATCCTCCTGGGAGACTCTATCCATAACGGAATTCCCGTTCTGGCACCTGCTCATGGTGTCGGAGGCCTGGACTTTGGAACAGATGGTACCCTACTGGTTGGAACCGGCGATGGAACCACCTGGGTTGGTGATCATGCGGGAGGAGAGGAATATCAAAAGTTTGGCTATGACAGTCTGGGGAAAGAGCTGGGCATCATTGATCAGGCCCAGGATGTAGGATCACTTCGTAGCCAGCAGATCGAAAGTTACAATGGTAAGATACTTCGGATCGATCCTCAAACAGGATTGGGCATCCCGAGTAATCCCTTCTATGACTCCCTGCAACCGGATGCCGCTCAGTCTAAAGTTTGGGCCATGGGACTGCGCAGTCCCTTCCGTATCAGAGTCAGGCCTGGCTCAGGAAGCTTTGATCCTGAAGATGGAAACCCGGGAGTACTCTATATTGGAGATGTGGGGAGTAATCAGTTTGAGGAATTAAATGTTGCATCAGGTCCCGGCAGAAATTTTGGATGGCCCCTATACGAAGGTCAACGTATAAATGATGGTTACTATGATCAATGGGTTGAAAATCCATACGCAGTTATTGATCAGAACTCATCCAACTGCTCCTTTACCCATTTTCGATTTAATGATCTAATCAGGGATCCCCGAAAAGATCACTCCCTGGATCGATCTCACCCCTGCGAAGACCTAAAGGAAATCCCTTCAGAACAGCCTGTGTTTGTACACGAAAGACCTCTGATTGCCTATGGTAATACCAAAAACAATCCGGAACTGACTGAGATCCCAGCCTTTACCACTGCAGGAACCGCTACCTACCATGAGATTAATGATCCCACGTCCCCCATTCAGGCACTTCCCTTTGATGGAATCAGCAGTGTCGCCGGTGATTTTTACCAGGGATTATCTTTTCCCGAATCTTATCGACGTAATTATTTCCACGCTGACTTTTCAGGCTGGATCAAATCGATGGCTTACGATGTGCATGATACCGATGAAATTCATTCGATATCAGATTTTAAAGAGGGTGGATTCTACGTAGTTTACCTTCGTTTCAACCCCTTTGAGGATGCACTTTATTATGTAGTACTGGACTATAGCGGGAGTGAAAATGTATATCAGTTACGGAAAATAACCTACGGTGGTAATCCCGGACCTTCAGCACTTATCGAGACAAATAAAACCTACGGGCCCTCCCCATTGGAGGTTAACTTTTTCGGAAGTAGTTCTTTCGACCCCGCGGGTGAATCAATTACCTATCAGTGGGACTTTGGCAACTATGGGCAAAGCAACCAACAGGACACAAGTTTGATCTTTGAGACTTCAGAGGATACTCCACAAAATATTGAGGTCACGCTAATAGTAGCGGATGAAGTGCTCCAGACCGATTCTGCGACGCAGGTCATTTCAATTAACAACACCCCACCCCAGGTCAGCATTTCTTCCATACCTGATGAGTACTATTACCGCCTGGACCAGGGGCTGATAGATCTTGACCTGGAAGGGTCGGTATCTGACCGGGAGCATAGGGACAATGAACTTGAATACCATTGGGAGATCAAATTGAAGCACAATGATCATTTTCATATCGAATTTGTAGATACCAATCGAATTTCTCAGGTTTCACTATTTCCACTGGGTAGCACCGAACTCGATGAACATTCCTACCTGATCACACTGACGGTTACCGACCCTTTGGGTTTAAGCAGTTCAAGTTCGGTTGAAATCAATCCGGATCTTAGTACTTCTACGGACCAGGTAAATGCTGAAAGTGAAATTTTCTTTTATCCCAATCCGGTTGGAGATGTAATAAATATCAGGCTACCGAAGCATGAAAACTTGTACACTAATCCGGCTTTGATCATTTATGATGCCATGGGACAGATTGTACTTCATCAAAACCTGGGTGAAGATATCCAATCCCATGTCCGCATTGATCTTGATCTACCACATGGTGTATATATGGCTACTCTGAAAAATAATCATGAAGTTATTGCCACTCAAATTCTGTTAAAACAATGAACTTCTGGGTAATGCCGGGTATCTCAAGGGTTGCTATTATTGGCATTTATCCACAAAAAAATTCAGGTTGCAAAAAATAAAAGCTTGGTAGTGAACTCAGGGACGCATTTTGTAGAAAGGGTTAACCAACTGGCTTCAACCGCTGTTCCCTTCTTTTTTCTCATCGATTTTGAGAAGGAAAAACCCCGGCTTTTCACCATTCCTGAGGCCAAAATTGCTGGTATAAAATACGATCTGAGAGGTCGTCGAAATTTTGACCAGGAATTTTCCTCTCATCCCATTGCCGACCTCCAGCCCAGGATCATTCCAAGCCCCGTCTTTTCAAAGGCTTTTAATACCGTCAGAAACCATATAAGAAGAGGAAATTCTTACCTGGTCAACCTGACTTTTGCTACTCCTCTAATGCAGGAGATCGATTTGGAAGAAGTTTTCCTCCAGGCAAGAGCACCATATCGACTGTATTATCCCGGCAAATTTGTTGTCTATTCGCCGGAATGTTTTATCAGGATTCGCGGCAATCACGTTTATTCCTACCCCATGAAAGGAACCATTGATGCCAGTATACCCGATGCCAGAGAGCAACTATTAAAAAACAAAAAAGAGATATACGAGCATAATACGATCGTGGATCTTATTCGCAATGATTTAGCCATGATATCCCGTGATGTGAGGGTCAATCAGTTCCGGTATCTTGAGAAAATCAAATCCTATAACAGAGAACTGTATCAGGCAAGTTCGGAAATTCAGGGTACCTTACCTGATGACTGGCGGGCCAACCTGGGAGACTTGCTCTGGAAGCTTCTTCCGGCTGGTTCCATAAGTGGAGCTCCCAAGCAAAAAACCATGGAGATAATTCGGGAAGCAGAACGCTCGAGACGAGGGTACTATACCGGTATCTTTGGCTTGTTTGACGGCAAAAATCTCGACAGTGCCGTTAGCATCCGGTTTATAGAGCGAAAGAAAGAGGGTATGGTGTACAGAAGCGGAGGAGGCATAACGGCCCATAGTAACGAAGCAGACGAATACCACGAAATAACGAATAAGATATATGTACCCGTTGCTTGAAAGCATCCGCGTAATGGATGGAAATCCACAGGGACTGTACTGGCATCAGCTACGTATGGAAACTTCCTGTCGTGAATTTTTGGGGTCCTCCCTCGAATTTCGCCTCGATGAGATCCTGAAGGTTCAACAGAGTTACAGGGATGGTTTGGTAAAAGCCAGAGTTACATACAATGCAGCGGATTTTTCTGTATCCTTCGAACACTACCGACCCAAAAAGGTACGCTCCCTGAAACTGGTATGGGCAGATGAGCTCGACTATGCATTTAAGTACCAGGACCGGACTCAGATTGACAGGTATTATGCTACCCGAGGGAGGTGTGATGATGTTCTGTTTGTGAAGAATGGTTTGATTACAGACTCGTCCTATGCCAACATCCTGCTTTATGATGGCAAGCAGTGGCATACTCCCAGGTATCCCTTGCTGGCCGGAACAGAAAGGGCACAAATACTCTATAGAAATGCTGTGAAATTAACCGATATCAGACCTGAAGAACTGCCATTATATCAGGGATTTCAATTGATCAATGCTATGATGCCGTTTAGCCCTGGAAATATATCTTCGCTCGAAGTAGAAGCAGATTAAGATCACTAAAGTGATTATGCACCAATCAAAACATGCCGATGATTCAATTATCCTCTATTCCCAGTCTCGATGATCTGCACAAGGCGGCTTCGGCTATCGAACACTTCATCCACAGAACTCCGGTTTTGACTTGCAAGGGAATTGATAAGATAACCGGTGGGAGACTTTACTTCAAATGTGAAAACTTTCAAAAAGTAGGTGCTTTTAAGATGAGGGGTGCCAGCTGTGCCGTAGCGGCTCTTTCTGCAGAAGAAATAGCCAGAGGTGTTGCCACCCATTCGTCTGGCAATCATGCACAGGCAGTAGCCCTGTCTGCAAAATTACATGGTACCCGGGCACATATAGTCATGCCCGACAATGCTCCACCGGTAAAAGTGTCTGCAGTAAAGGGATATGGTGCTACTGTATATACATCCGGTCCTCGAATCGAAGACAGGGAGACTCTCATGGAAGAAGTCTTGCAACAAACCGGTGCCTGCTTTATTCACCCCTATGATAATTACAATATTATTGCCGGTCAGTCGACAGCTGCTTTGGAGCTATTAGACGAAACCGAAAATCTTGAGATCGTCCTTGCACCGGTTGGAGGTGGGGGACTACTGAGCGGTACCGCACTTGCCGTCAAAAACATGAATGCGCA
>JAUILF010000553.1 GCA_030433135.1 Bacteroidia bacterium
GTTCCTGACCAACGACATCATCAAAGCGAAGGGGGCGATACTTTCTAGCAGAAACGACAAATTGACTCATAGGGAAACCACGTATCAAGCAAAACTACAAAAAGGATGATAGAAGGAAGGCTTTTGAGAGGTGCCTTACCTAAGGATATCTGATCCCGCCGGTCTATTACCATTTTTCCTGTGTAGAGAACTACAAAATTCGGACTTTTACGGACATAATGGTACCTCATATTTACTCCTGACAGGGGAAAATTTTGATCAAACCAATCCGCTGGCAGGAGATTATTTTATCTGTAGGGGATTAAGAAAGGTGTCCATAACTTTTATCTGCGCTTTCGTACATGTAGTGTCACAGGGCGTGAGAATCAAGGAAAACAGCCTTATGAAAATCGCATTGGCGCAACTCAATTATCACATTGGCAACTTTGAGGGGAATGTCTCAAAAATGCTTCAAGCCATTGAAGAAGCAAAGTCAAAGGGTGCGGATATTATATGTTTTGCTGAGTTGGCAATTTGTGGTTACCCACCCAGGGATTTCCTCGAGTTTGAAGACTTTATCAATCATGTCGATGAAAGTGTACAACAGCTGGCGCAAGCTGCCAGGGGTATTGCTGTGATCGTAGGGGCACCTGCCAAGAATCCCTTACCGGAAGGGAAAGACCTTTACAATACGGCCTATGTACTGCACGAAGGAGAAATTATTCACAGGGCCAGAAAAGGCTTGTTGCCAACCTATGACGTTTTTGATGAATACCGGTACTTTGAGCCTTCTCATACTTTCGGAACATTTCGCTTTAAGGGAAAAAGAATCGCACTGACCATTTGTGAGGATATCTGGAACATACGCAATGAGAATCCACTGTACAAGGTATGCCCTATGGATGAAATGATGCCTGAGGATCCAGATCTTATGATTAATATTTCTGCGTCACCCTTCGCCTATGACCAGTCAGGCATACGTACTGATGTGGTGCAGAAGAATGCTACCCGGTATGGTTTGCCGGTCTTCTATGTCAATCATGTCGGTGCTCAGACCGAACTGATTTTTGATGGTGGATCATTGGTTGTGTCACCGGATGGTTCCGTTTATGAGGAACTGCCCTATTTTGAGGAGGCGATTCGAACCTTTGATATTGAAGAGGTGATTGCCGGCCGGGACTCCAGGGAGCAACCCCGGGAAAAGTACACGTTGATTCACGATGCTTTATTAACGGGTATACGGGATTATTTTGGCAAACTTGGATTCAGAAAAGCTGTGCTGGGGCTCTCCGGAGGAATAGATTCTGCGGTCAGTACGGTTTTGGCTGTGAGGGCACTGGGAAGTGAGAACGTTAGGGTAGTGTTGATGCCTTCGAGGTTCTCATCCCAGCATTCTGTGGATGATGCGCTGGACCTGGTCAGAAACCTCCAGATCGAACACGATATTATCCCGATTGATAAACCCTTCACTGCTTTTGAAGAAGTGATGAAACCGGTATTTGATGGACTTCCATTTAACCTTGCCGAGGAGAACATACAAGCCCGGTGCCGGGGGATCATCGTGATGGCCATCTCCAATAAATTTGGACATATCCTGCTCAATACCTCCAACAAAAGTGAGGCGGCTGTCGGGTACGGTACGCTTTATGGTGATATGGCCGGTGGGCTCAGTGTCATTGGCGACCTGTATAAAATGGAAGTTTTTGCCCTGGCCCGATATATAAACAAGGATGGTGAAGTCATTCCTGAGAATACCATCACCAAGCCACCCAGCGCCGAACTTCGCCCCAACCAAAAGGATAGTGACAGTTTGCCTGATTACGAAGATCTGGATGAGATCCTTTATCAGTACATTGAGAAAACCCGTGGCCCAAAGGAAATCATCAAAATGGGATACGATGAAGCTCTGGTTGCCCGAATTCTCAGATTGGTCAACATCAATGAATTTAAGAGACACCAGGCACCACCCGTTCTCAGGGTGTCGTCCAAGGCATTTGGTATGGGCCGCAGAATGCCCATTGTAGGTAAGTACCTGAGTTGATAGTTGGTTGGCTAGTTGGCCTGTTAGCTAATTAGCTTTTGGCCGGTTGGCTTTGGGCATTGGAGTATTGGATGTATGCCCCCTTTTGGTACATTCGACTGAGAACTACCGTCTGCCGGTTGGCCGGTTGGCTTTGGGCCGATACTTAACCATATTTTCTACGTGATTAACCGGATTTGACAGAGTTTTAAGCAGGAACAATTATGGACCGCGGCATGAAAACCTGGTTTGAACTGAAATTGCCGCATAAAGCCTGATTCGGGTGCTGAAAGTATTTTTGTATTTCCCACTGAAGCACAGGCAAAAAAGCATCACCAGGATTTCATTAAAAGAGGTAAAGTTCTACCTTTGTGCCGAATTTTAGAGCGGGTGCAAAAATTTATGGAAAAGGTGAATCTTCGGAAGTTAATTTTGACGACGTTGACAGCTGTTTTTGCAGCCTGTCTTACACTGTCTGCCCAGCATGACGGACATGACCATTCAGACGATCATGCA
>JAUILF010000554.1 GCA_030433135.1 Bacteroidia bacterium
CAAGCAGATAAAATCACCAGCAGACTGGGCAAAAAATCCAAACAACGCGTCGACGGCATCTACACCCTGGGCCACATAAACACTGAAAAGGAGTTATTGTACACCCCTCTGTATAATCCCTTCAATCCAAAACTCCCTCCAAACCCCGCCAGGCTCTCTATACCCGATGACACTGAATCACTAGCCACTTTAGGTACCAGTGATAACGAGACCGCTCTGTTTACCGTGGGTAACGGATCACTACTCTACTTTGCAGCGACGGATCAAAATGATGGTGACTCCGGCGTTGCCGTGTTGACAAACGACCTTTTTTCAGCCGGAAAAGAACTATACGCCTATACCGGTAACTCCCATGTAGTGGTCTGGGGGCTTAACCAGGCAGGGCAAATATTCTATACCCAATGTGCCATCGGTCAGGAGCTGAGTCCAAATGCATGGACCACTCCCATTCCGATCCTTGAGGATGTAGAACAGGTAGCCTGCTACCTACAGGACGAAAGCAATAGCAGTGTCATTTTTGCACTTAAGGACGGTAACAACATGACCGAGTTGATCCAGGATCCGGTCACAACCCACTGGCAAGAACGACAAATTATCCTGCCTTCCACGGACGTAAATGATGTCCTTGAATTCAACACCTACACTTCTCATATTCAAATCCTGGATGAATCCAATATTCCGGTGGCCGATCAAAAAATGCTCATCACCTCCACCAGCCCTGTCAGTGTTTACCTGGATAATTACTTTAAGGTACTCTCTCCGGACAATCCTGTCAGTACGCAAACGGATGCCAGCGGTAACCTGACCATATTGCAGGAAACAGAAGGCATGACAGCTGTGTGTTATACCCTGGAACTGGAAGGTACCCATACCAAGATTGAAGTAAATCCCATGAATAAGGCCATCAATACCATATCCGGCATAAAAACCGGGCAGGAACTGGGCGACGTTGAGGTGACCAACGCTGATGGAAGTAAGCAAAAGCTGGTTCCACCCAGTGTCAGTGAGCAGGACAAAGAAGCTACGGCCCAGGCTCTACAACAGTTTGTAGACATTTCCGGCACACTTCCGCAAAATGGATCCAATAGTAATAATGTACGGATATTACCCATTGATGATGGCTTTCTCACCCGTGAAATCGACACTTTTTGGGGACTCACATTTGATGGTTCATCCTACGAATTTCATTCCGGTGGAGAAGGGATGAGAGCAATGGGTCTGTCTCTCAATGAAGGTACCAACACAGTAAGTTTAAGCCGGAATGGCCTGGAATTATCGCTGAGTGATGGCATACTCGGTACTGCCGGCGACGTTTTAAATTGGATCAAAAAAGAGTTTAAGAAAGTTGAATACCTGTTTTGCAAGGCCATTGAAGGAGCCTGGAATTTCTTTGTGAAAATAGGCGAGGACATTTACCGGTTTGTCATGCAATGCATAAGTGATGTGGTAGGTGCCATCGAATTTATCTTCAAGAAAATTGAAGTTTTCCTGGAAGACCTGATTAAATGGCTGGGATTCATATTTAAGTGGAAAGACATCGTGCGGTCACATAATGTGCTGAAAAATGTCATCAAGCGATTTCTTGAACACACTGTCGATGAGATTGACACGTTTGAGGATAAAATCAAACTGCTCTTTGAGAATATTGAAGAACATATCGATGCGTGGGCAGGATTGGAAACTAATACCTCCAGCATCAATCAGAAATCGAAAGACTCTCATAAAGATGTAGGTCAGAACTCATCCCAGGCCAACTACGGGATCTACCATATGAAGACAGGAGTGAGCAGTGCAACGAGTTCCAGCAAGGCCTCTCCCAAGGTGTCGGATGAGCTGGAACAAATGATTCAGACACTGATTGACGCTTTCGAGAAAGAAGGGGATATTTTTGAGAAGGCCTACCATACCTTGAAAACACAGATCATTGATGAGTTTGATTCCCTTTCCCTCGGGGACATTATCAAGCGTTTGGTGGCGGTAATTCTGGATGTTTTGGTAGAAAGTGTGGAAAACATACTGGTTACTGCCCTGGAAATTCTGAAGGAGTTATTAGAGGGGGTGTTGGCCTTACTCGACGAGCCCATCGACATACCTGTCATTTCATGGCTATACAAAGAAATTTCAGGGAATGAACTGAGCATTCTCGATGCCATGTGTTTGGTGATTGCCATTCCCGGTACCATCGTATACAAAATAGCTGCAGAAAAAACGCCATTTCCTGACGATGCATTTAGCAGGGCTCTGATTGATGCCAGGTCCTGGGCCGCGTTGCAAGATGTATTCAAAGATATCTCTCAATACGGGGCGGATATGTCCAACGGCTACGGGTCCAGTGTGAAAGATGGATTTATTGCCTTTATGAACTTTGCTGCCAGCATGAGCAGCATTTTATTCATCCCTCTAAGCGTAACCAAATCCGAAACCAAAGGTGATGGTCTGAAGTCTGTGTCCATTATGCATGGAATCTGCTTTTTCACTACCACCCTGCCCAATGTCATTGCCGGCTTGATTTCA
>JAUILF010000555.1 GCA_030433135.1 Bacteroidia bacterium
CTGATCCTTATCGCATCAACAGGCTGTGTGAAGTAAATATTTACGGTGTTTTTGGTCCCGCCGTCTTGCGAATCAAATTCACCAAATGGATGAGCTGTAATAACAGCACCCTCCTTTGACCATGCCGGAGAGGAAGAAATGGCTTCAATTACGGGTACTACTTCATTTCCAAAATGATATCCCATGACCGTCACCTGGTCTCTTCGGTCTGAGGAATCAATGATAGTCTGCGTGTGGTTGTCGAGATCATAAATCGAAAACCGAAGATCATGAAGGCTCTCGCTAAAGGAAACATTGGTATGGATGACGCTGGATGAAACATCCGGTGGGCCGTCCATGCGCAGCTTTAGGGATGGGCTGCCGTTGCCCAAACCTCCATCGGTATCACTAAATCTGGGAGTTTCATCCGGAGATGCGGATCCGGTCTTGGTATCTGTCAGGTGGTCCGTATCACCTTCAAAAGTAACATTGGCCAGGATAGGGTTGCCGGTGGGGTTGTCGACTTCGTAGGTATGCTGCAGTGCACCTGCAGGATAACCGGCTGCTCCGTCCGACCAATTAAGTACAAGTTGATCTGATTCACTGCAGGTTTTGCTTGCTGGAGGTAATGCAGTACATGCCTGTATATCTGAAAGCCCCAAATAGATATTGCCATTGCTCCGTTTGATCAAAATCGTGATAGTGGTAGCATGTGCTATTTCCACATTGAGGGTGCCTTCAGAGGTTCCATCGACACTGTTGCCCTTTCCTTGAGCGGTGCTTCCCATGATGGTAAAAGCCGGATTACCTGATTCTGCTGATAATTGAGCCATGCTTCCGTCACTGAGTACCTCAACCTGGTCCGTGAGATCAACATCATACAGGCTGAATTGGATATTTTCGGCTTCCTCGGTAAATCCAAGAGTTACCTCAACGGATCCAGCTAACTTTGTAGTCAAAACGAGTGATTTTCCATCGTGACTTAATCCACCACTTCCTTTGAAATCGTCCAGTTGATTAGGATATCCCTCAAAGAAATATTGACCATCAATGGTGATGTTTAGGTTGTTGGTTCCAAAACCAAAACCCGATTTTTTACTTCCGTCCAGCCATGCTGCCTGATCCCAATCAAGCAGAGATGTCATGGTTCCGGGACATTGTCCTGACAGAACTGTAACAGCGAAACTCCAGGCTATGAGAATGTGTATGTATTTGTTCATAGATATCCATGTTGCAAGGCTAGTTGCCTCATCTTATCGGAGATCGGGAATCTCTGGAATGGAAATCCAGGCCAAATACGAGGGGGAGTCGTATATGAGGACTATGGTTCAATATGGACTATGCATGAGCTCATAATAGAACTTCTGCTATAAAGTCACGTGTAACTATATACCATGATTATGCCAAATTGATTCATCAGGACCTATGTGGATTTTTTCATTTGGCCGGTAGGCCACAGTAATGTGAAGAGATTCCTAATAACAGCACTATCTCCCCCCGATACCAACCATTTTATGTATTTTTCAACTTTACAATACTGCTGTATAGAATAGGAGGTTTGCAATAGTATCCATAGCAAATTGTTTGGATTGCGAAGAGCGTGGATCAGCCTGTTCGATAGTAGTTCAACTGCTTAAATGTTTTACTATGAGAAGGAGAGAATTCATCAACAAAACTGGTTTGGGGTTGTCGGCATTGGGATTGACTGGTATGTCATCGTTGTCTGCGTATGCTAATGAAAAAGGGGCAGCAGATATGTTTTTCAAGATTTCGCTGGCAGAGTGGTCTCTACATAAGGCCCTTTTTGATGGTAAACTGGACCATCTTGATTTTGCTAAAAAGACAAAGGAAGACTTTGGTATTTCCAATGTGGAGTATGTTAATCAGTTTTTCAAGGATAAGGCTGAAGACAAGTCTTATCTGGATGAAATGAATATGCGGGCCAAAGATCTGGGTGTCAACCAACTTATTATCATGGTCGATGGCGAGGGAGGTCTGGCGGAACTAGATGATGCTACCCGGAATCAGGCTGTTGAAAACCATTACAAATGGGTGGAAGCTGCTCAATATCTGGGCTGTCACTCTATACGGGTCAATGCTTTCGGTACCGGCTCCGCAAAGGAAGTAGAAAAGGCTGCAGTACAAGGTCTGGGAGCCCTGGCTACTTTTGCCAAGGATTACGACATCAATGTCATCGTAGAAAACCATGGTGGTTATTCTTCCGATGGTAAATGGCTTTCCGGAGTTATGGATAAGATTGATATGGATAACTGCGGTACATTGCCCGATTTTGGTAACTTCTGTGTAAAGCGGGAAGGTGGCCAGCCGTGGGGTGGTGAATGCATTGAAGAGTATGATAAGTATAAGGGTGTTAAAGAGTTGATGCCGCATGCAAAAGCGGTAAGTGCCAAAAGCTATCTTTTCAATGACGAAGGAGATGAGGTTGGAATCGACTTTATGCGCATGATGAAAATTGTGAAGGATGCTGGTTACACCGGATATGTG
>JAUILF010000556.1 GCA_030433135.1 Bacteroidia bacterium
TGTGGAGACCTTGAAATCCAATTCGCCCAGGCCGTCAAGTTTTGGTGCAACTGCCACCGATCCATCACCCGTAATATCGAAATCGAAAGCTGCACCTCCTTGTCCACACATTACCAATCCCCGATTTAAGTCAAGAGATCTTTCCGCACTCTTTGGTAAAAAGTCACCAATAAAACTAAGCTCGGTGGTGAAGAGTAATACGAATAAAGGCAGTAATCGGGACTGGAGGAAGGCTTTCATAACACTGGTTTTTTGGTCGCAATTTATGGATTCCTGTAAGGTACGATATCTGTGGGTTGTTATCAACTGGTGGTGGTGTGGGTGTGGGTTTGGTAACCTACGCTAAAGCTACGGTTACTAAAGGTGTGGGTGTGAGTTTAGTATAGGTGTGGAGTGTGAGTGCTTGTGCTGAGGATACTGACAGAGACCAAAGTGTGCGAAAATGTATCTGAGGTCCAGGAATAAAGTTTTATCCCAGACGTCTCCCTTTGGGTTTTACAGGTTTAGGATACTCTAGCGTGATGCAACGCATACCCCCACCTTGAAAATTCAGGGACAGAGGATTGATTTGTACTATGCGCCTTGTGGGAAACACCTCACTGATGATCTGTACCACCTCTGAGTCTTTCTGTTGAACTTCTACCGGATCACCCGGTTCGTAATATTTTGGAACGATCACGGATGAATTGGTCACTACAAAGTTGAGGTAGCTGGTTACTGGCGTATAGTACACAGGATTGTCACCCTGAGTTCCCTGCGAAAAGAAGATCGGGGCGCTGGGTACCCGGATAATCTTGAATGGATTCCCATCCTGATCGGTGGCATTCTTCAGTAGCTCAAAATTTTCATCCAGTCGTTCCTTTAGAATAGAGTACAGAGGGTCGATCTTGATATCTTCCTCTGACACATCAGCCAGCAATATAGTCTGCGGATCAGAAAACCGACAAAATTCATCCATATGCCAGTTAGCACCCATTCCAAATACATTATCCAGTATCGGGCCCTTGATGGGAAAATCATCCTGAGGAATCCCCCGTTTTAGCCATATTATTTTTTCCTGGTGAAACTCGTCTCTATAGAATTTCTCTATTTCATCCCTGGACTTATCTGGATTAATTTCCTTTTCATACCCTTCAATCAGAAGAATGGTACCTTTTCCATTAATCAACCGTCCTCCTCCCGTACCTCTGAGTTGTGTTTGTCGAAATGGAATCCTTAATTTGGGTGCGATCTGACTGGTAAATTTCCGATACTCTCCCATCTTTTGGTGGGGATAATTAAACTCCAACATGGCAAGTGCTCCATTCTGAACAGAAAAAGCGGGACCAAAATCACGTATCCAAATATTGTCACTTTCGAGATGAAATGGGAGAAAGGAGATATGTTCCATTCTGGCGCTTACGTTTTTTAATAGACTGCTGATATGCCCTATATCGTGCAACTTTTCATTATAAAATAAGTGCACGCGATCTTCCTGACTGATCTCTTTTATTATCGCTGATACTACCTCCTGATTGCTTCGGTTCCAACACATCATGGTGGCTTCGTTCTCCTCAAAATCGGCTGGAACGAAACCCACTATGGCCATTTCGCTACAGCATAAAAACAAGATCATTGTGATGGAAAGAAGTTTTAGGGGTCCAGACATGATAAAAGATGATGATAAGTGAAAAAATTCTCCTATCTGAATCACATCTGATCGATTCTCCTGCAATCACACTATGAAAAAACAACGGCTGCTCTCGAAGAAATCATGAGCAAGTTAGCTTAGTATTTCCTAAGAAACTCCATTTTAACATTTGATCTCAGGTCAATGAGGTTGAAGGAGTCTATGGTCAATATATACCACGTAAGTTGCTATCTTAATATGAAATTATTGACACTTAACTAACTACTATGAAACAGCTAATTGCTTTACTTTTAATCGTGCCGTTCTTTGATATGGATGCGCAAACCCGCGAACAAGGACCCTGGTGGCCTCACGCATTGTGGGGAGCGGATGACCAGTCCGGAGCTTCCAATTGGATCACACCTGAGAAGATCGTGGAGGCAAGTAAATGGATTGAAACCGGCAAGACATATGAATTGGGAAACATCTATGAGCGAGAGATGTTTGTGCCACCCAATCGTACCTATCAAATGTTCATACCTTCTTTTCCAACCTATGGACCTGATCCGCAGGGCGTAGTGTTCAATGATGAAGTCCTAACCGCACAAATAGGTCAGGTGGGAACACAATTTGATGGATTGGGACACCCAGGCAAGATCGTGGAAATGGAAGATGGGACTACTACTGAGGTATTCTACAATGGTTTCACCGGAGAAGAAATGAAAAACCCCTTTGGTCTTCAGAAGCTGGGTATAGAGCATATTAAGCCTATCATCACCACAGGTTTACTTCTGGATATTGCTGGTCTAAAAAATGTAACAACTTTAGACGAGGGATATGAAGTCACTATTCAGGATGTGATGGATGCCCTGG
>JAUILF010000156.1 GCA_030433135.1 Bacteroidia bacterium
TTTCTTGGTACTGAAACCCACTTGGATCAAAGAGATTGGGAGGCCAATCCGGTTATATTAGATGGGGATTTTCAACAAGATGCTGACCAGAGCAATAATGCTTACCATGTACTTTTTATCGATGGAACAACTGTTGCCGGCAATATAGACCTGAATTGTGTTATTGATGGTATCCGGATCACCAATGGATATGCTGATGGTTCTCCATCTATAAAAACCAGCAATAGTAGTGGTGCCGGTGTTACTGTGCTTGGTACTAATGGGACAATATGTTCACCCATGTTTATCCATTGCAGCATTTATGACAATGAAGCTACTGGTTTTGGAGGAGCCATACTAAACCACGCTGTCTCAGGTGAAAGCTCTCCCATAATAAGCTATTGTGAATTTCAGAATAATACTGCCGGCAGGGGAGGAGCCATCTATAATTGGGGCGAGGAGGGGACAAGTTCACCTATAATTAGTCATAGTATATTTAACAATAACGAGGGATCAGAAGGTGGAGCCATAAATAATACAGCCAGGTCTGGAGTGAGCTCTCCGGTCATCGAAGCCTGCTATTTCTATGGCAATTCTGCGAATCCCTACGGAGGTGCGGTACTCAATATTAGTGAAGACGGAAATTGCTTACCCCAAATTCTAAATTGTGTTTTTAATAATAACACTGCCCTGGGAGGCGGAGCTATTGCGAATTTTGAATATGGTGGCAATTGCTCTCCGCAAATAACTAACACTACCTTTTATGACAACAGTGCATCGATAGGAGGTGCTGTGGCTAGTACTGGTGATGAGGGTACAGGCATGATTGATGTCAACAATTGTATTTTTTGGTCAAATGGTGATGAGCTTCTGGATGAGCAGTCCAAAACCCATGTCGCTCATTGCATCATTGATGATGGTTCTATTGATGGCTCGGTTACACTCCCAACGGGTATCGTTGATGGAGGTAATAATTTGGATGCTGATCCGCAATTCGTGGATGTTGCCAGTGATAATTTGCGCCTAACCAAAACCTCACCAGCAGTTGATGAAGGTGATAATGCGGTCATTCTTTTGATCGCTGAAGATCTGGATGGACAGCCAAGAATCAATCAAACAGTTGATATGGGGGCATTCGAAAATCCATATTCGTACCCGTGTCTCTCTGAGATTGTAATTGACAATTCCTATGGTCCGATTGATGGGCTCTATCAATCCAACCAATCCCTGACTATTGGTGAAAGTGCTGTGATCAAATCCGGTGCTCAAGTCTCCATTTTTGCTCCGAATGTAGATGTTGAAGAGAACGTACTGGTGGAGTCTGGAGCAGTTCTACAAATATTTCACGGTTATTGTGGTGGATAAGTTCCATCTCAATTGAAAATACCAGGAGCCTGCAATATCATTTAAGTTCGTTTCGTAACAGCCACATATCGCTTTCGCTGTGGGATGTCCATCTCACAAGGTCAATGTCTCCATCTCCTTCAAGTTCTCCGGCGAGCAGATTGTAAACACCCTCACTGCTGATCTTCTGCTGTGACCAACCACTATTGCTCTTCTTCAGAATCAGAACAGGAAAATCGGTGGGTACCTCTGTCTTTCCGACTTCCTTTTCGATATCAATAGCACGGTTTTTATTCACCCCGGTAAGGACTTCGAATGCGCCATCCAGGTCTAGGTCCGTTACTATCAGACTATGTGCTGCCGACAGTGATCCCAGAACAACTTCCTCCATCCATTTATTATTCTGCCAATCATACTTCATCACGGGGTATCCGGCCTTTTCAGAATGAGATATGAAGACTTCGGACATCCCATCTGCATCGACATCCCGGCAAACTACTTTAGTGGCATTTCGCGACCAATGTTCTTCTTCCTCATTATACCATCTTTCATCTATCGTTTTTACTTCCCAGGGGTCTGTCAGTGACCCGGGATTTGGCAGCCAGTATCCATTAGCCGCAATATCGGGCAGGCCGTCCCCATTCACGTCTCCAATATCCATACCTTCATGCAGGTTGTCAATTTTCAGATCCCAGGCCTTTTCAAAGGCATTGTCACATGACCTGCTAAAGACAGACAGCGTTTCCGCATTATAAGTGACGGTGATGATCTCAGGTGATCCATCACCGTTTAAGTCACTTAAGGCAATATCCTTTAAAGCACTTGGTATTGTCCCTACCTTATGTGGTTCCCATTTATTTCCGGATTGTTCATACCAAAATATGATGGCTTCAGCTCCGGCTTCTGTCCATTCTCCCGGATGTTGCACTCCTATCAGGTCAGTATCCCCATCGCCGTCTATATCACCGTCAACCAGATCTCCCGCTGCAAATTTCTTTCCGTTGGGTGACTCTTCAGCCACGATCACTTTTTCCCATGGTTTCCCTTCTGCATTGCCTCTAAGGTAACCCAACCAACCTCCGGCCCCATTGTTATCCTGTAGTACGACATCCATGATGCCATCTCCATCCACATCTGCTATGGCCCGAGCCCACCATAAATTTGCTTCATTCGATATCAGTGAGCTCGAAAAGGTGGCTTGCTTAATAACCGGTTCTGATGAGAAAAAGACCATTACAATAGGTAGGGTCAACATGGTTAGAATTTTCGTGCAATATCTATTCATCTCTAATTGGTTTCTTATTCACGTTTTTCTACAGGTTTGAGCAACTGTAAATACGAAAATAATGGCTAATCAGGGAGCGCTTACTGTACTTTTCCTGCGTCAATTTGAGTGATAGTCTGATCTACCTTGGCGGTTAGCCGAAGATCGGAGACGTTGTATGGATAATAACGAACTTCAGACTACCTGCATCGTGGTTTGGTTGGCCAGACTTGATTACATGGCCTGCCTGAGTTCCTTCAATTGACGTACAGCCGACTCTGCCAGTAATTCCCCGGCTCCGATATCGTAGTAGGTTGTTCCTGGTGTTGTTTCGTACCCGGTAATCATGGGAGTAAATCCTTCAGGTCCCTGGGTGAAGGAAACTTTGGTTGGAAAATACCCGGCAGCATCATTGGCCAATCCCACCACCATGGTATTTTCAAAAGGTGAATTTTTCTTGATGTATACTCCAAACTCATTAAACATTTCACCGGGCAGGCCTACAATGGCCATTTCACCAATCTGAACGACCTGTACTTCCAGTGAATCATACTCGTTCTGCACTTTGTACATGTCGATCCACTTTTGTGCATATACTTCATCAGGAATTCCATCCGGTTGAAGTGGTGGCATGCCCTCCCTGGCAACCCTCTCCATGACTTCTTCGGCCCAGGCTAATTGTTCATCTGAAATGGTCATTTTCTTCAATGGAACTCTCTCCTGCGATACCTGAACAGTGTTGTTATCTGCCAGTGGCTCGGCGGTGTTGATGGCTTCCAGTGCTGCAACACCCAGGATATAACCTATCCGCTGGCATTCCTGGTAAGTGTCAATAAAACCGGCTTCGTGATCTACCTGTGTCACGTTGCCACAGGCACCATTTAAGAACATCGAGGCAAAATCCTTTCCTCTGACCTTTTGTACGGACTCAGTAAGATAGCCGGGGTAATCAGCTGAGTATAACCAATTGTTACCGGTTAATGTAGTGGGGTGACATCCGAAGTTGATCAGTGAACCCTGAAGCTCACCATCCTGCTCAAAGCTGATGGTGATCATTTCCGGATCGATTGATCCCAGGGATTCAACAATAAATCCGGGTTCAAAACTTTCCCAGACCATATGAGTGGTTCCGTCGACCGCCCGAAGACGTCGGTTGTGCGATACACGGTGCTCCATAGTACGACCTGCCAGCAACCTGGTTGGTCGCAGTTGCTTACTGGCATCCACCACGGCATCTGCAGCCCTGCTCAAATATTCTTTAGCTTCAGGTGCCTCAAGTTTGGATTCCGGACCACTATGGGTGTGAGTAGCATGGATCATAACGTCGTTTGGCTCCAGATCGGAGTTTGAAGCAATATAATCCCTGAGAAAAGCAACAGCTTCTTCATTGATGTTGCAAATATCTACCGACATAACTGCGGTCTTCTTACCATCTTGCCCCTCAGCAACAATGGCTTTGGCATAAAGTGAATCATGAATACCTCTGGAGGCATAATCATCCCCCCGGTAGTTTCCCACCATATTAAGCCCAACCCGGGGCGTGTAGTTGATTTCAGCATAACCCAATTGTAAGGAACCGGACGTGGACGCCGTGTTGGGTTCCTGAGTGCAGGAGAAAAGCATTGTAAATGCAAACAGACTTAGAAATGTCAATATGGTGTTGTAGCGCATGTGGTGATTTCAGTTTTACAATTTGAGAAGCGAAAAGATCGTAAAACATTTCCAAATGGACTGAAAACAGTTCTCGTTTTTCTACATTCGAATTCCGGTTTAATGTTACTTTAAACCCGTATTAATGATCTGAAATGTTGTTGGTATGGCCAGTATGTTGGACCGTTTTAACCTGCAAATTTTTTAATTCTAAAGAAAAAAACAGTTTATGAAACAACCGATAATTCACCCCGATCGACAGGAAGGATTTGTTACCGGTGCTTATTCCGATGGTCTGATAATCGACGGTTACGTATATGTGAGTGGTCAGGCTTGCATTGATTTCAAAACGTCCAAATTTATGCTTGGCACTATTGAAGATGAAACCCGTCGGACCCTGGAAAACATCAAGGCCATCCTTTCGGTAGCAGGTGCCGGGATGGACGATATCATCAAGTGTACCGTTCATCTCAGGGATATCACGGATTTTGGTGTGTTTAATGAGGTCTATTCGGAGTATTTCAAAGGAATAAAGCCCACCAGGACTACCGTGCAATCTGTTCTGGGAGAAAATATCAAGGTTGAGATAGATTGTATTGCCAAATTGCCATAAAGGGAAGGTATGAAGGGAAACCCTCATGAAAAAACCATAGCAGTAGTTGGATTGGGGTTGATGGGATCCAGTATTGCTGCGAATTTTCTTATCGCTGGACACAAGGTGGTCGGCCTGGAACCTATGGATGACGAATTCCGTCGATCTGAAAGTCGCATGCGGCAGCATGTTGCATCTTGTGTGGAGCTAGGTCTGGTTAAGGACGGTGACGGTGATCCGATGGATCGACTACACCTAACCCAGGAATATGCTGACCTGAAGACAGCAGATCTGGTGCTGGAAAGTGTTCTTGAGGATTTTGGTGTCAAGACCGAGGTAATGCGCAGGGTAGAAGACCAGGTTTCTCCGGAATGTATCATTGCCAGTAATACCTCTGCCATACCCATTACCGCTTTGCAGGATCAATTACGGATTCCCTGCAGGTTCCTGGGCCTTCATTGGGCAGAGCCTGCCTATGCGAGTAATTACCTGGAAATCATATGTGGTGATCACACTGATGCGACCATGGCCCAAAGCATTCAGGTTTATGGAGCCAATTGGGGTAAGGATCCAGTGTTGGTAAGAAAAGATATCAGGGGGTTTGTCACTAACAGATTGATGTATGCTGTTTACAGGGAAGGACTGGCTCTTTTAGAAAAAGGGGAGGCAGATCTGGAATCCCTGGACAAAGCATTCAGATATGATATTGGTTCCTGGATGACCGTAATGGGGGTTTTTCAGAGGATGGACTACCTGGGCATTGATCACTTTGCCGGGTTGACTAAAAACACGTTTCCCTCTCTTTCAAACAGTGATGAAGTGCCGGCGGTGATGCAAAAGTTGGTGAGGGAAAAAGGTCGTGGCATACACAATCAAAACGGTCTGTATGAATACACTGAGTCCGATGCTAGCTCCTGGAGGGCCGCTTTTGAAAAATTCAGCTCAGATATTTATCAGATTTCTGAGGAAATGAAATCGAAATAAATGGTTGGTGAAACATCTCCACCTCGAATCCTGATTATTGGGAATAGCAAAATGAGTTGTAGTCTTGCACTTTGCATGGCAGGATCAAGTCATGTGACCTTGTTTACACGGGAAGTGGGGACAAATGAAAACCAACTGCAGCTCCTGGAAGAAGAAATGCTGGCAAATGGATGGCGTTCACCCGAATCACTAACTGTGACTGATCAGTGGCCCGATGATATTGCTATTGACCTGGTTTATATAGCGGGTGAGTTTGGACCAGATCAGACGGGTGAGTATATCGAGAATATAGAATCCAGATTTGGAGAAAACACCATCATCACCCTGGAGACCATGGGACGATCCATCAGTAAGTTTCAAGCTCGGGGCAAGCGACCAGAAAGAATACTGGGGCTTAATTGGTGTGAGCCTGTGCATACCACTTACTTCATGGAGATTATAGCCAATCACGATACCGAAAGAAAGATAGCAGAGCAGTTGTTGACATGGGGTAAGGATTATTGGAAAAAAGATCCCTACCTGATTGATGGAGATCTCGGTGTGAGAGACAGAATGTTTGGGGCCTTGTTGCGCGAAGCTCTTTTTCTCTCGAAAGAAGGATATTCATCACCGGCAGATATTGACAGGGCTTGCCGCAATGATGCGGGCAGTTACCTTCCTTTTGCCGGCAACTTCAGGTACATGGACCTTATGGGGACCTACCTGTATGGGCAGGTGATGGAAAAGCTAAATGGTGAATTGTCTGTAGATAACAGCTCAGCAAATCTGTTGCAGGAGATGGTCTCCGCCAACCAGAATGGAATGAGTACGCTCAAAGGCTTTTATGATTATGACGAAACCAGTGTGAAGAACATGGATCGAAAAATGCGTGAGTGGAGTTATGAGGTCAGAAAACTGATGAAGAAATACAACACTCCCGAGAAAAACCATATGGGTTCATATTGAAAACTAAAGGAATCCGGATTAATGTCGATAGTGTGAAAAAGGAGCAAAAATAACCATGACTAAAAAATTCATTTTTGATGCACATTTGGATCTCGCAATGAATGCCATCGAGTGGAACCGGGACCTGAGACAACCATTGCAGTCCATTAGAGAGCGCGAAATGCTGATGACCGACAAGCCAGATAGAGGGAATGGTACTGTTTCTCTGCCGACACTGCGCGAAGGAAATATTGGTCTGGTGGTTGCTACACAACTAGCCAGGTACCGACCACCGGGTAGTAGCTTACCTGGGTGGAATTCACCGCAACAGGCGTGGGCTATGACCCAGGCCCAGTTGAGCTGGTACCGGGAAATGGAAAAGACCGGTGAAATGATTCAAGTGAGAGACGTTCATGGATTGGACCATCATCTTGCGCTCTGGGGGGATCAGTCGATTGCGGATTCTGATAAACCCGTCGGCTATGTACTAAGTTTGGAAGGAGCTGATTCCCTGGTAGATCTTTCCTATCTGGAGACAGCTTGTGACTATGGATTGAAAGCCATCGGGTTATCTCATTTTGGTCCGGGAAGATATGCACCGGGTACCAAAATGGATGGGCCCCTGACCGATAAGGGAGTAGAACTTATCAAGGTGATGAATGAGCTCATTGGCACAGCTCAGCAATTGATCTTGGATGTGACCCACCTGACAGACGAGGGATTCATCCAGGCACTTGAACTTTATCAGGGGCCGGTTTGGGCCAGTCATCACAACGTTCGGGCTCTGGTTCCGACTCAAAGACAGTTGTCAGATGAACAGATTAAGATGTTGATAGAACGCGATGCGGTCATTGGTGCTATGTTTGATTGTTGGGCCATGGATCTCCGTTTTATAGATACAGTTTCAGATCCCTGGCAATTAAATATACGTCTCGAACAGATTGTGGATCATTGGGATCATATTTGTCAAATTGCTGGAAATAGTGATCACATTGGATTTGGAAGCGATCTGGATGGGATTTTTGGTACCGAACAGAGTCCATGGGATCTGGACTCGATTGCCGATCTGCAAAAATTTGATGATATCCTGAAAAACAGGGGATATGATGAAAGTGATATCGCCAATATTTTCAGTGGTAATTGGTTGCGATTTCTCAGAAGGGCCTGGCAATAGATTCACTTCTCAATCTGGACGGTACAAGTATGTTTTCTGTATTAAAGATTTGGGCTTAAACCGAATATATGAGTAACGAACAATGGTACAGATTAACAGAACCGGGAGAGGTTGATTCTCCTGCTCTATTGGTCTATCGTGATAGGGTAATACAAAATATCGAAACGCTTCTACACATGATTGATGATATCAGTCGACTTCGTCCTCATGTGAAAACTCATAAATCAGCTGATGTTGCGAAATTGATGATGGAAGCCGGTATTCACAAATTCAAATGTGCCACTATTGCTGAACTGGACATGTTACTGGAAAGTGGTGCAACTGATGTCCTTTTGGCTTATCAGCCGGTAGGGCCCAAACAAAACCGGCTTTTTAATATTCGGCAAAAATATCCAGATGCAATTATTACCTGTCTGATCGATAGTATTCATGTGGTACATGAATTGAGTAAGAAGGCATTACTTGAAAATACTGAGCTTGGAGTGTATATCGATCTTAATGTGGGGATGAATAGGACCGGGGTAAAACCTGATGGATTTGTACCACTGTTTGAAGAGACAAATGAGTTGGAAGGAATTGTGATCAAAGGAATTCATGCCTATGATGGACATCTGGGTTTCCGGGATTTTGCGGAGCGAAAAGCAAAGTGTGATGCATCTTTTCAAATCGTTGAAGATTTGATCTCCGGATTGGGTATTGCCGGTGAGTCACTGAGTGTTGTTGCCGGTGGGTCTCCCACTTTTCCGATACATGCAAAGAGAAAGAATATTGAATGCAGTCCCGGCACATTTATTTACTGGGATTGGGGCTATAGTGAATTATGTGCAGAGCAAAATTTTGTTCCGGCAGCACTGGTCCTTTCACGTGTGATTTCCTTACCTGATGAGACAAAAATATGTCTGGATCTCGGTCACAAATCGATAGCCTCAGAAAATGCATTGGATCAAAGAGTTCGATTTATAAGCGCACCGGACCTGACCTTTATCGGACAAAGCGAAGAGCATTTAATTGCCGAGGTTGGTTCAGGTCATTCGTGGAAAGTCGGGGATATACTCTATGGAATACCTAAACACATTTGTCCAACTGTGGCCCTCTATGATCAGGTTCAGGTTGTCGAGGAAGGGGCCATCGCAACCCAATGGCCGGTTACAGCCCGGGGAAGGAAAATGACGGTGTAGCCCGGACTAGAAACGATTTAACACCTAATTATGAAATTAATCAAGCATCCTGCAGCTGACTACAGCTTTCTTCAGGGAATTGCTCCTTATTCAGCCGGTGTGATTGCCAATCCCGGTTTTGATATTGTACGAGTAAGACTTTCTGAACCAAAACCTGTCATTGCCGGTACTTTTAATCGTATCAAAGAATATCTTGATTCACTGGATCAACCCATGCACGCATTATGTGCTATGGAACTAAGGATCAAAGAGCCGCTAAGTTTTGCGGGTTTTGAACAATTCAATAATAGGTATCGCGATATCCTGGCTCAATATGGTTTGTTGCCCAATAATGTAAACCCGATAGCCAGGACCAATATCTCACCTGTCTCCTCCTTTATCAGAGAGCCTTCGATTTATGCTTTTTCTCATACCAGTCCTTTGCTATCAGGGAGTGATTTGCCGGGATTTGTTGTTGCCGGAGCTGGTGACCTGAAAGACCAGGCAAGCCTGACCCCTGAAACTATTATCAGGTCAGGTCAGACGGGGCCAGAAGCAATGCGGGAAAAAGCTGACGCGGTGATGCAGGTGATGTCAGATAGACTGGCGGGACTGGGAATGGAATGGAATAATGTTTCTGCTGTGGATGTCTATACGGTATATCCTATTCATAGTTTTTTGCGAAAAATGCTACTCGATAGAATAGGGAAAGCAGCTTTGCATGGAATTACCTGGCATTACAGCCAACCTCCGATTCAGGGACTGACCTATGAAATGGATGTACGTGGGGTGTGCAAGGAGGTGATGGTGACTTTAACCTAGTCAGATTTCAATGAAAAGACTACTTCCGTTGTACTGCTTGATACTCTTGGGTATTTTGGGCTGCGTTGATTCACAAAATAAACATTCGGCATTTGATATCAATACCGCCCTGAAGACCACTCTGGGAATCGATGGCCTGGCAGAATTTTTTTATTGGGAGATAGATGACAACCCCAATCTATGGTCCCTTAATATCGGAAAAGTGGAGGCATAAGTGAGTTTTCAGGATTCCCTGAAACACTTACTTGGTGATGAAAAATTTAGGATTGTTGTAGAGAAAATATCGACTCAGGAATTGGATAGTAATATGCTTTCAAATGCCGTAGATGGCGATGAGAAGAATGCATTCCTGATAAACACAGGTCAGGTCGGACATGTCAGACCAATCAATGCTTTAGAGGCCCAGGTACTAAACTATCAGTTAACCAGATATCCATTACTGAGCCATCCTACTGAATTCCATGGTTTTATAGCATACCATAATCACCTGAAAAAATACCGGGTATATTTTGGTGCGAGTGACCAACCCTGGCCACCACATCCCGATATACTGTTAAATCAGTTGGACAAGGACCTTGCGGTGGGATGGAAACTCGTATATCATCTTCATAATCACTATGAACCGGTGACAAATGATTATCTGGGCATCCTGGCTCCCAGTTTGGCTGATGCTGAGTATTTTAGGATGTTGTCTGAAAAATATGACCTGGAAAATGCACTTATTACCAATGGTATCCATACTGTGGTGATAGACTCAGGAGATTTTGATCAGTTTGATTCTCACTAAGCGACAATTTTTTGTTCCTGTTGCCCTAAGTTCTGATAAGGAGCATTTTGGTCGTCTTTAGATAAGGAGCTACAGGCATATGAACTAAGATTGAACTGTCCGGAGCACAATGATTATAGGTAATCTTGTGAAGCCGACTTCTACTTCGTTCTCGGAGCTGGGTAGCCAACTACATTAACGAGTTGAAAAGTGGAAATGTGTCATCTACAAAGTTAGGAATGCCCTGGCCATTCCATATCCGCCAACTGCCGTGAGCCTGACTGGTGTGCTTTTCACCACCATTTCGTATTTTAAAGAAAAGATCATGTAGGATCATTTGCACAGGGTGCTATTTGATTATAAATTTAGAATGTTCTAATTCCGCCCATGACAAGTTTGATGAAAAAGACTTAAAAAATGATCCCCGGAAAGATCGTCGAGATAAGTCTTGAAGTGACTGGCCAGATTCTGACTCCGCATAAATCTCCGGTGAGGCAGCAGGAAAAGACTCTTCACAGGCTACTGAAAAAGGCCCGAAAAACACAGTTTGGTAGACATTATGGGTTCGATCAGATTTTGGCTGATAAGGGAGAAGTGATCGAAAAATTCCAATCTGCAGTACCCTTGCATGATTACAATACCATTTATAATACCTGGTGGAGCCGGACTTTACATGGCGAAGCAAATATTGCCTGGCCGGGAAGGGTAAAGTACTTTGCTCTCAGTTCGGGTACATCCGAAGCTACCTCCAAGCATATTCCGATAACTCATGACATGCTGGATTCACTGAGGACCTCCGCATTGCGTCTATTTTCAACACTCCCGACCTTTGATCTGCCGGAGAAGGTCTATACCAAATCATGGCTTGCAATCGGTGGTACCAGCAGGTTAGAAAAAATCGAAGGACATTATGAAGGCTACCTGAGTGGGATCAATGCCCGCAAAAGGCCTTTTTGGTCCAGGGCCTTTTACAAACCGGGTTCCAGGATAGCTTCTATTGTCGACTTTGATGAACGAGCCGAACAGATCTCAAATCTTGCCCCGAATTGGGATGTTGGTCTGATCGTTGGTATCCCACACTGGATTCAAATCACGATGGAAAAGATTCTGAAACGACATCGGATTAGTTCTCTGAAGGAAATATGGCCCAACCTGGAGTGCTTTGTGTCCGGAGGTGTGGATCCTGCCCCTTACCGGAACTATATTGAAGAGCTGGCTGGCAAGCCATTAGCCTTTATCAATACCTACCTGGCGTCAGAAGGATTTATTGCTTTTCAAAATGATCCATCCCGGGAGGACCTTCAGCTTTTGCTCAATACTGGCATCTTCTATGAATTTATTCCTTATAGACCTGATTTTTTTGATGCAAAAGGGAATATTATCGGTTCCCCACCAGTATACAAATTAGGTAGCGTTCGAGAGGGGATTGACTATGCCCTTATCCTTACCACCTGTTCAGGTGCCTGGCGATATCATCTGGGTGACATTGTGCGATTTACCGACACACAAGAAGGAAGGATAAAGATTACCGGAAGGACCAAATATTATCTGAACCTATGTACTGAACACTTAACCTCCGATAATATGTCTGCCGCAATGAGCAGGACGGAAGATGAACTAGAAATGCAAATACCAGAGTTTATGATTGCCGGGATTCGCTCAGACAATCGATTTATACACCATTGGTATGTGGGTACTTCCAGAAAAATCGATGCGGAGGATCTCAGGGAAGTACTGGATCGAAACCTGAAAGAAGTCAATGATGATTACAAATCCGAGCGTGAGGGTGTTCTGGAAATTGAACTGGAGGTGATTCCAGTAGAAAAGTTCTATCAGTGGCAAATGAAGCATCCCAGCAGGAAGGAAGGCGTCGGACAAACAAAGATTCCACGTATCCTGGACGAAGACCGACATACTCAATGGAAAGATTTTTTGGCTTCTGATAACACGATTGATTCGTAGGTTGACTAAGTGGCCCTCCGCTGACAGAGCCAGGATCCAAGGACTGTCTTGGGATGATTGGAATCACCAGTTCTTGGGTGAAGAGGTCATTTCAATGCATGCGGAATGTTGTTTATGAAGATATGCGGTTGCAAGGCCCAGGTGCGAAGCTCAACAGCCTGATTTGATGTTAAGATAAGGTTAGAGCTCTGTGATGAGTCATGCAGAGCTCCACCGGGAGACGATAATAAGCACCTGGTTGGATGGTATGGTTCCGCTGGATGGGATTTATGAGCACTATATGTTGTATCTTTTTAGTTAATGGCTTGCAGACCTTTATTAGAAAATTTATTCTTTTGAACCATGACTAAGCTAGACCCGATTATTGCAGTGAAGGATGTTGAAGCCAGTTCCAGGTGGTATCAATCGGTACTTGGCTTTCGCAGTATGCATGGAGGGAAGGAGTTTGATATTCTCGTTGGGGAGAATAATGAAGTGATGCTTTGTCTTCATCAATGGGGTGAGCATGAGCATCCGACAATGACAGATCCGACCGTTACACCCGGCAATGGATTGATTCTATATATCCGCACCGACCGGATAGATTCGATACACCGAAACATTTCCCAAATGGATATGGAAGTAGAAGAAGACATTCACCTGAACCCCAATACGAGAAAAAGAGAATTTTCATTGAGAGACCTGGATGGATATTATCTCACCATCACGGAATTTCACCGGTATGAAGGGTAATCTTATTTAAGTTTCGGTACTTGA
>JAUILF010000157.1 GCA_030433135.1 Bacteroidia bacterium
AAAATTGAAATAGAGCCACATAAAGACCCGAATGAAAAAAGAACAATTGCATGGATTTACTTAGCAGTGTCAATAGCTTCTCAAAGTGAACCTGCTGACTTCAATGGAATTAGTATGATAGCAGATGGAATCAACCATGTTGTTCCGGCTCAGAAAGAAATACAGAACTCGACATCTTGGTTGATGAGCAAAGGGCTAATCAAAAAAGTCGGAAAGAAATACACATTGACAGAAAAAGGAACAGAAGATTACAACTCTGCACAACAAGAGAATAAAACACTCTTAAAAATGTGGGATACCTTAGAGAAAAGAATAAAAAACTATGCCTAATAATTGAGGATTCAAGTGGTCCATCGGACCCAGCATTGAATCCTCTGTTGAGCGGAATCACCAGATTTTTTAACTCTGAAGGAAAATCCAATGAATAGTTGGTGTCGAAGATTCAAGATTTTATCCTTAATGCAAGGTAACCTCCTTTACCTGAACTAGATATTTGACTATTGGTACAACTTACCGAATGAATGGATATCGGGTTCTTTTCATGAACACAAATAAGTACTTCGCCAATGGGGGCCATTGGCGATGTGTGTCCATTCTTAGCTTTGAACAGGTTCTTCGACGCTTAAAGGCGTATATTTCTAATATTTGGGGGAAATGTACTACTTGCAACACCATGGCAAATCTTATATTTAGGGAAAGGAGGGCACTGTGCGATGCATCTTGTCACCATTGGATCATGACCAATCTTATGACTGCTTGTTCATGCACAGTCTCCCGTTAGCTGTTATTTAAAAAATCAACATGGAGACAATAAAGGTGAAAATAAACAGAGAGGCAATTGACGAGTTGTTTGTGACTATTCCGACAGGAACTGTACATATGAGAGACGACAGAACAAAAGAGACTTGGTCGGTTGACATAGATTCTTTTGAACTCTCTAAGTTCCCGATAACCCAAGATCTTTACAAAGTTGTAACTGACGATAATCCCTCGACTTTTAAGGGTGCAAGGTTACCAGTTGAAACAGTTTCCTGGATTGATGCCGTGAATTTTTGCAATGAACTATCTAACTCTTTGGGAAAAGAGAAATGCTATACAATTGACTTAGCAACTGAAAAAGTAGCCTTGAATTCAAAAGCAGATGGATTTCGACTACCAACAGAAGCGGAATGGCAGTATGCGTGCCAAGCGGGTACTAAAGAGATTAGACACGGAGAACTGACTGCAATAGCTTGGTTTAAGAATAACTTTAGGGTACCTCTATTTGCTCCTGAAAGTGGAAAATTTTGATCAAAAGCGAGCAAGACGAAGCTGGAGGAAGGAGGATAGCCCAAGCTATCTGACTGACAATCAATGAAGTATTGAGAAGCTTTTCATCAAACCAATCCGCTGGCAAGCGGATTATTTTATCTTGAGGGGGTTAATAGAGGTGCCCTCTAGTAATCAAACTCAAAAAGTAGGACAAAAAAAGCCTAACGAATGGGGACTTTACGATATGTTGGGAAATGTTTGGGAATGGTGTTCGGATATTTATGACGAATCTGTCTATGGAACATATCGTGTCTTTCGAGGTGGGGGTTGGTGCGACCAGGAAAGAAGTGTTATGGCGACAACTAGAAGAAGAAGTCACCCTTTTTCGTTCAAAATTGATGACCTGGGATTTAGAATTGCAAAAGAAAATTAAACTAAAAAATACCATTATGAACCATAAGTCAAACAGAAGAAAATTTTTAAAAAGTGGTGTTTTAGCTGGCACAGCCACTATAGTAGCACCAACCATTATACCATCCAGCGTACTTGCAAAACCTGGCATCAGGGTTGGCGCTAACGATAAAGTAATACTGGGTGCCATTGGAGCAGGTAACAGGTTTGGTGGTGCCAGCCCCGGCGCTGGTTCGTTAGGAGGATCTTTTGCCAGACTTGCAGAAGTTGAGTTTGCAGCTATAGCCGATGCTGATCTAAACCGTGCTAAATCTACAGCTTCAGAGGCTAGCGGCAGCGTTGATGCATACCAGGACTACCGGCACATTTTGGATCGTTCTGATATTGACGCCGTCATAGTCGCCAGTCCTGATCACTGGCACGCAAAACACAGCATTGATGCTACCATAGCCGGTAAAGATGTGTATTGTGAAAAAGCAATGACTTTGACTATTGAGGAAGGCAGAGCTATGGTGAATGCGGTAAGGAAATATCAACGTGTCTTGCAATGCGGTTCTCAGCAACGTTCATGGACTGGAAATCCTCAAAGAGGAGGAAAGAGAAATGACTTTCCCTTTTACCGGGGTGTCATGCTGATCCGGAATGGATATTTAGGTAAAATCAATAGAGTAGTTGGTATAAATTATGCCGGTCCCTGGGAAAATGCACTTCCCGCTCAGCCAGTTCCTGAGGGAGTAGATTGGGACATGTGGATGGGGCCAGTTAACCCACATCCTTATAATGTAAATATTAAAAATAGTAGATCGAACCCAGGCTGGCTATCTATTAAAGATTTCTGTGGTGGTGAAATTTGTGGTTGGGGAGCACACGGTTTAGACCAAATCCAATGGGCACTTGGTATGGATGAAAGTGGTCCGGAAGAAGTTTGGGTAGAGGGAACGCCGTACAAACCCTGGATAGCAACCGCCGAATCTGGATATGGTAGATTTTTTGGTGCTAAAGAAACAGTTATACACTATACTTATCCAGGGGGTATCCATGTTGAGCTTTCAGAAGATGCCAATCCTAACGGAGGAGCTTTGTTTATTGGAGATAAAGGAAGAATTAAATTCGATCGTGCGGGGATAACTGAAATCAGCGATGAATCCTGGTTGGATATCCCCTTGGAGAATATGGAGGTTCAGATACCTAAGATTTCCAACCACTCTCAGAACTTCATTGATTGTATCAAGAGTCGTGAGAAACCCATTGCCGACGTAGAGATTGGCCATCGTTCGGCAACTGTTGGTCACCTGGGTAATATAGCTCGTTGGGTGAGTGAAAAAACCCAGGAAGTAGGTGTAAAAATGAAGTGGGATTCCCAGGCTGAAAGATTTACCAACAATGAGTGGGGCAATCACTTTTTAAGTCGTCCATATCGCAAAGGCTACGAGTTACCTGATTTGACCTAGTTAATTGGGGAAAATGCATTAAGTAACAATTATATGATTAGAGTACTGCCCGTATACTTATTGTTTTTGATCAACCATGCATGCCAATCGGGTGTGAAAGAACAGCCGGATAGTCTGACCAGTACAAAGATCAGCCTCGATTATTTACAATTTGAACTGAAGCCCGGCGATCTGTTGTTTCAGGACAGCGACTGCGGCCCATTCTGCGAGTCCATAGAAAAAGTCACCTCGGGAATTTACGGATCAAAATTCTCTCATGTAGGTATAGTGGTGACAGAAAGCAAGGGTGAATTCCTCGTTTTGGAAGCCATCACGGATGGGGTGGTAGAAACTCCTCTGGATAGCTTTTTCATGCGTTCTTTTGATGAAAACGACAACAGTAAAGTAGTCGTGGGTAGAATGAAAAAAGAGCATGAACATCTTATTCCGGAAGCCATCGAATTTGCTAAAACCAAGTTAGGTATTGCATACGACGAAGTATTTGACATTTCTAATGATAAATATTATTGTTCTGAATTAATCTACGATGCCTTCAAATATGCAAACCATGATGAGCCCATATTCCAACTGCAAAAAATGACTTATGTGGATCCGGAAACCAATAGCACCTTCCCCATTTGGATAGATTATTTCCAAAAGTTGAACGTTCCCATTCCCGAAGGTCAGCCCGGATTAAATCCCGGAGGAATGTCCATGAGCAAATACCTCGATATAGTTCATTTTTATGGGAAGCCAGAGGGATACGAGGGAGGGACTCATTTATCAGATTAAGCGAAATGGCTCTTGACCATATCTAGTGGCTCTCAGTTTCTGGTCCATTAATCGCATCTATATCGGGATTTTATTTAACAACCCCTTTTGACATTTTGTCTGCGGTTTTTGCGCAAGCCGCTGCCAGTGGTTTCCTTTCATTGGTCCACTGCCGTTACCAGTCCCACTGGTCTTACTTTTGATCGGGTTCACAAATCATATATCATAAACAGGGACTTTATTGACTTTGTGGAGGGGAATATGGTGCAACTGCAAAACGCAATGCAAATACCCATTGGAAAAAGTTTTAGGAGTAAGGTAAAGAAATGGTATTACTGAAAACTGATGCTGAACTTCCATCTCGCAACCGTGAAAAACATGTAAAAGCTATCATAAGTTGATGTCATACTGAATGTGTTGAGAAACGAATATGATTATCCAGGTGGGAGGATATGGCGAAGACACATTTTATTGTAAAAAATTACTTCTACTGGTTTTGAGCTAGGCAATTTATCATGTTCTTTGCTACCTTGGTAGTACGCCAGAAACTCACTCTGATGAAGATCAATAGATATCAAAGAACCAGATATAATGAATCCACCTAACTCAAGAGTCAAACAGCTGATTGAAAATAAGGATTACAAAGGATTAAGAAATCAACTTGCCCAAAATTCAGCCTTAGCAAACGAAGGCATTACCATTCCCTATGATAGTACGTGCCTCATTCTCGCACATCCTTTACATCGATTATGTGATCCCGTATTTTCCGGTAGAATGACTGATGAGGAAGCTATTCGGTTTGCCGAGATATTTTTGGAATTTGGAGCTGATATTGATGGCGATAAAGGCGAAGGTAAGGCAACCCCTCTTTTGGCTGCAGCCAGTCTCCATGCAGAACAAGTCGGATTATTTTATATTGAAAACGGAGCCTATGTTCATTATCGGGATAACAGCGATGGTGCTTCTGCACTACATTGGGCTTCTTTTACTGGACGGGAAAAATTAGTAGATAAATTGATTAAAGCAAAAATATCAATTGATGATCCTGATCATAGTCACAATAGTACTCCACTTGGCTGGACTCTTCATTGCTTAGAATCAAATGATACTAAGAATACACACAATCAACTAGATTGCATTAAATTGCTGCTAAAGAACGGTGCGGATATGAAAAAGTTGGATAAAGAGCAGCGTGATTTTTTGTTCTCTTTGGCAAAGCATGACGCTAAATTGAAAAAATTGTTAGCCTGAAGAACGAGATTTACTGGATAAGCCGGTGCAAGATTCAACTCACATCAAATCCATAAGGAATCATGAGTAAGATCATCTTTGACAGTGGAATATCTTTGGATGGCTACTTCGCTGGTGACAACAGAGGCCCGGAAAATCCCATGGGTGGTGTTTCCGGCAAACTACATCAATGGATGTTTCAACAAAAAGCTTTTTGGAAACACATCAAGATGGAGGGTGGTCAGGAAGATGGTCCGGATGGCAAATTAATTGATGATGTATTTGCCCATACCGGTGCATACATCATGGGCAAACGCATGTTTGAGGAAGGTGAAGTGGCCTGGGCGGAGGACTTGTATGAAGCAGATGTGTATGTGTTGACTCATGAAAAGAGAGAACCCTGGGTTCAGCAGGGAAGCACTACTTTTTATTTCATCAATGACGGAATAGAAAGTGCCCTGGATAAAGCAAGACAATCAGCTAGGGGAAAGGACATCAGAATACAAGGTGGTGCCAATACCATTCAACAGTTCCTCAATGCAGGGCTGGTAGACGAATTTCTAATTCATATCGCACCTGTTTTCCTGGGTACAGGTATCCGCTTGTTTGAAGGAATTGATCCAGACAAATACGACCTGGAAATTATGGAAGTAATACCGTCGGATCTGACTACACACTTGAGATATAAATTGACGACAAAGTAAAAGACTGTCCGAAAAACACTTGCCGGTCCGGGTTTGAGTGAAACAGTTCCTCGCTGAGCATGCATGCTCACAGAATTTCGACGATAATTCGAACTTAAACTATATGTATATGCATATAGTAAAATATAATACTAATATATTTATATGTAAATACATATACTTTAGTAGATTTAGACGGTGTTATATCTAAATACATATAGTGAATCTACTTGCAGAATTTGTAAGAGAACGCAGGAAAAAAGTCAGTCTTACTCAGGAAGAATTTGCTGAGCGTGCCGGAGTGGCACTGACGGTGATACGAAAGATCGAACAAGGCAAAACCAACCTGAATATGGAAAGTGTAAACCAAGTTTTACGCATGTTTGGACACGAGTTGGCTCCAGTCAACAGCAAAGATCTTAGAGAATGAGACAAGGTAAAGTACTTTACAAAAATAAGGTTGCTGGATTCATTACAGAAACCGATGAGGGAGAGTACCTCTTTGCCTATGATGAGACTTATGTGAAAGAGCATCCTGATGAATTCATCACTTTCACCATGCCGGTTAGGGATCAGCCATATCGGGAGAAACGGCTGTTTCCATTCTTCGAAGGGCTGATTCCTGAAGGATGGTTATTGGATATCGCATCCGAAAGCTGGAAAATCAATAAAAGTGATCATATGGGCCTATTGTTGGCATGTTGCCATAATTGTATCGGTGCAGTGAGTGTTGAACCGATTAGCAAAGAAGATGATGCATAGGTGCTTGTACTGCTATGATCCCATCAAGAAAGGGTTGGACTTTCATGAACGATGTTCTAGGGAGTTTTTTGGTTCGGCAGAACCACCGGTAATCGAATACTCTATAGACCAAATGTATGATTTGGCAAAGCGTGTTGTTGAGCGGAGTATCGCTGTACCGGGTGTTCAGCCAAAATTATCCATGTCGCTGATCCAGAAAACCAAAAAAACTAAGACTCGTCTCACAGTGGTAGGTGCCTTGGGTGGCCATTATATTTTCAAACCTCCCTCTGACCGTTTTCCTGAAATGCCCCAAAACGAGCACCTGACCATGCGCATAGCAGAGAGTTTTGGAATCCGGGTGGTACCTTCTTCTTTAATCCGGCTGGCTTCAGGAGAACTTTCATACATCACCAGGAGAATTGACCGGAGGCCAAACGATGAGAAGATCCACATGATCGATATGTTTCAAATTACCGAAGCCTTTGATAAGTACAGAAGTTCTTTGGAAAAGGTGGGAAAGGCTATTGGCACCTATTCCAGTAATACCCTATTGGATAAGGTATTGTATTTCGAATTAGTGCTTTTCTCCTTTCTTACCGGAAACAATGATATGCACCTGAAAAATTTTTCAATGATTGAGGGACCCTCCGGTTGGGTTCTGGCACCCGCTTATGATTTGTTAAATGTGGCGATCATTCTTCCCCAGGACCAGGAAGAGCTGGCTCTGACCTTATCCGGGAAGAAAAGGAAATTGAAACGAGCACATTTCGAACATTTAGGCGAAGATCTTGGGCTTACAATAAAACAGGTAAAGGGTGCATTTGATCGCATGGTACGCAACAAGTCAACGGCGTTGCAATGGATTGATCGATCCTTTCTGTCCGGCGAAACGAAGAAGGCGTATCACCAATTGCTTGATTCACGCTACACTGTGCTAAGCACTAAATAACAAAAGACTTATAAAAGATCATACACCTATGAGTAAAAGCAAATTACTTCGCATGGACAATGTCGGCATCGTGGTCGAGTCTCTCGACACTGCCATCTCTTTTTTTTCTGAGCTGGGTCTGACTCTTGAAGGTAGAGTCCTGATCGAAGGAGAATGGGCTGGTCGGGTAACCGGGCTGGACCACCAGAAAACAGAGATCGCCATGATGGTCACCCACGATGGTCATAGCCGGTTGGAGATATTGCAATTCTTAGATCCACCCATCCTTTCCGATCATCGCGAAGCACCGGTAAATGCTCTCGGGTATCTGCGGGTCATGTTTACCGTGGAAGACATTGATGAAATGCTGGCCAGACTTGAGAAACACGGTGCAACCCTGGTAGGGGAAGTGGTGCGATACGAAGACTCCTACCGGCTTTGCTATATCCGCGGACCCGAAGGAATTCTGATTGGTCTCGCAGAAGAACTTTAGGGCACCTCTATTAACCCCCTCAAGGTAAAATAATCCGCTTGCCAGCGGATTGGTTTGATGAAAAGGCATACCTCTTATCGGAGAGGCCTAATCGTGACCGGTTGGAAGAGTCTATACTACAACTCAGAGAAGGAAAAGTGAAAGTGCATCAACTTGAAGACTGATCCAAGAACATGGTATTTGAGTTTACCGAAAATGGATGGGAAGACTTCGAGTATTGGATGGACACCGACCCACAGATAGTAATTAAGATCAGGGATTTACTGAAATCTATCCGAAGAGATCCCTTTAAAGAGCCAGGAAAACCTGAACCTTTAAAATTCGGGTTGAAAGGATTTTGGTCGCGACGGATTACTCAGGAACACCGATTGGTTTATCAGGTCTCGGGTAAGAAAGGTGGAGATCAGAAGTGTTCGATCATACAATGCCATTATCATTATGTCTAGTGACCGGTTTTCCAACGATTAGTTTTCCTGACCAGTTCGTACTAACTTAGGATCACAACAAAAACCAAAACATGGACAAACAGAAAAAGCACGATGAACGCATGGCCAACATGACTTTTTCATCAGTATACCCCCATTACGTGACCAAGGTTGAAAAGAAAGGCAGAACCAAAGATGAATTGCACCAGGTGATTCAATGGCTAACTGGCTATGATGAGGCTACAGTAAAGGCCCTTGTAGATGAAAAGGTCACCTTCTCAACCTTCTTCGAGAGGGCGGAGCTAAATCCCAATGCACACCTAATCAAGGGTATGATTTGCGGGTACCGAATAGAAGATATCGAAAACCCACTGACCCAAAAAGTGCGTTACCTGGACAAATTAGTGGACGAACTGGCCAGGGGACGGAAGATGGAGAAGATCTTGAGAACTGAATAGCTTTCCTGGGCTAGAAGTCCAAATCAATACGAAACTCCGGCTCTTAACTTCCGAATCTTCTCCATACATTTCCATTCATCTTTTTTGAACCTCATACCTTTATCCCCGACATTTGTCAGCGATGATGTTCACTGTCATCCATCAGGCGCTTGACCTATGGGTTTGCCTGAATCATATATTCAGTAAATAGTTCTCTCGCAGATAAGCCGTTTCAAATCCAAACCGTACCATATTAAGATAACTCTTTACGGGACGATCTTCCCGGTGTTCGGCGGTTTCAGCCGTGATATACTGGGCTCCGGCACTAACAGCATCTTCCAGTCGGGTTTTCAGCAGTAAACTTTGAGCACCCAGCCCCCTGAAAGGCTCAAGTGTCCCTGCAAATGCCATCGAAGCCATATATCCATCAACAAAGAGGGCTCCTGCAGCAATAGCTTTACCTCCTTTGCTGACAATATAGTGATGATATCCCTCCTGTCCCACGGAAGAAGCCAGCCAGGGAGCCAACCTTGTATCTTGCCAATCGAAACTCATATAAATCAATTGGCCATAAAGGTCGGCTTCCCTTTGGTCAATGCGGCGAATTGACAATTCAGGATTTACGGAAATATCAGCATGACTGACTCTTCTGAATAATTTTATCCAGTTATTGTAATGGATGAAACCATTCCGGGCCAGGAGAGATCGTAATTCTTCCGTGGCTGAAACAGCAGGTAGTTGAATAAAGAACCTGGAACTCCCGGCATTCCTGTAGAAATTAATGATCCTGTTAAGGTCAGCCTGATCAACGGGGCTTCTTGCTCCCAGCCCCACCACACGATTCATAGCCAGAATATCCACATCCGGAATGGCACAGGCTAAGCCTCCGCTGATCACAGATAAATAGCTGGGGAAGATTTCACTTCCACCATAATACTTCATCCAGTATTTGCTCTCCACGTGTTCCAGTTGCTGAATGAATTCAACCGGAAGGCTAATCGAATCTTCAATTATAGAATTCATGACTTCACTTATTAATATCTTTGAAAAGCAACATGTCCCTGATCCTGGAAGAAGAACCCTCAAAAAAGCCATTCTCCGTCTCAAAGGTCTTAGGATTGTAGAAGGTACCGAACAGGATATCCCAAATTGGCACATCAGAGTAATTATACTTATGGATCCCACGTCCGTGATGAATAGAGTGACTTTCGGGACGTTGAATGAAATACCCTAACCAGCGCGGAGTCTTAATATTGGCATGTTGAAAGATTGAAAAGAAATTCAGTGACAAAATAACTATGGTTATCGCCTGCGGAGATAATCCAATCAAAAAGGCAAATACAAAGCTTCCAATAAAGGTGAAAGAGATCATTTCCATCGGACTGAAATAGAAGGCACCATAAGTGTCCAGACGCTCAGCACTATGGTGCATTTGATGAAACACTTTCCAAAGAGAATCATAATGATGTACACACCGGTGGTAAACATAAAATACAAGCTGATACCCTAGTACGCCCAGTAATGCCCCACCAGCAGTCCCAAGACCTGATAGATCAAAAAGCATGTAAGGTGCTACGATCGGATCTATCCAAATCGGCAGATAGGAAGATAAATAGAAGAATAAAAAGAAAGAGAAAAGCCCTCTGAACTTCCAGTTTTTGACCCTGGGCAATGCTCTTGCCGGCCACAATGCTTCCCAAAGCATCAGAATGCCGTAAATAGATAAGATGATCAACGAAACGGGATCTAACAACAAATCTATTGGAGATGGTAAATTTTGCATAACAAATAACTTTTTACCTGTAATGCGTAAGATTTGACCTTACAATGTAAGATCTTGTAAAATATCACAGAAATTCAATCAAGACCTTCTATTTGCCAGTCAATATCGTGTTCCGGACGATAGGCACAAAGCATACCTGTCTTTATAGAGTTTCTGAGATGGACCCCGAGAGCTTCATTCTTTTTTGCCACTTTCTTAATAGCATCTCGAATACGCAAAGTCACGGCTGATCGCGCCTTGTCTGCGGAGGATGTCGCCTTCCTGCTTTTCCCATCTATTCCCAATGACCGGGAAAGGTGGTCCACCAACTGTTCATATTCCGTATTCAGCTTGTTTGCCCGAGATACATCATTCATATCCTCAGCTTCCCTGATATCCGTTTGCAATGTTTTGATTCTTTCCTGATAAGCCCTCCTTGACCTTTCGTCAATCACCTCAATACTGTTAGATTTCTCTCGGAAACCTCCCATTAGGTCCATACAATGAATATCTTCCTGAGGCCTGATCAGCAGCGAGGCGATATCGATCAACCCTTTCGTCTTACTAACCGAGGATGTCTTACCTCCAAATTTGATCTCCACCTGACGATCACCAAATATTAAGGAACCCTGAATACGTTCTGACTTTTCTGCAGCTTGCGACACCAGCTCAAACCTGGCATAATCTTTTATGTAACTGCGGAACTCGGTTAATTGTGTGCGATTTTTATATGGGTTATTGGTAACATGCCAGGAGAATGCATCCTGCGAATCACTTTTACCATCGAAATATATATGGTTTTGAAACTTTTCCAGATATTGTCTCCAATAAACAATTGCTTTTTTTTCATCTCCCAGGTAATAACTGGCGGCAGCCATATAAACCTCAAAGTCAATATAGGTCTGTTTAGACTCCAGCTGTTTTCCCATTTTTAGCGCCTTGTCGAACTCTGCATTCTCAAAAAACAAGGTGGCCCCCACGGACATATATCTATCTTCTCGTAAGGGATCGAGTTGACAAGCCCTTTCGTACAGTTCGATAGCTTCTTCTATGTGGCCCAGAAACATAAATGAAAAGGCGATTTGCAAGAGAGTCGAAGCGTCATTTTGGTTTAATTCGATGGACTTTCTCAAATAATGCTCCGCTTGTTCAAAATCCCTTTCAAAGAGCAACACTCTCCCCAAAATCGACAAGGATATATAATCCTTCTCATCCAGCTCAATCGCTTTCAAAGCAAATTTCTTTGCTCCCTGCTGACTGATCTCCCACCTCTCCCACATTTGACAACTCCACTCGTTAAAATAACTGGATGAAATACCTGAATAAGCCCGGGCAAAGTTAGGCTGTTTACTGATAGCCCTTTCGAAGTAGGTACGAGCTTTATGGTCATCTTCAGGTGTACCGTACTGTAGATGTGCATTCCCCATTAAAAAGAGCTCGTACACTTCGAGCTCAACCTCAGGCTTCTGATATGCATTGGATAATATGGCCCGATTGATCTTATCCTGAAGTAGATTGGTTACTTGTAAGATGACCTGATCCAAAACATCAAATATCTCCTCCTCCAGATATTCAACCCTTTGATCGTAAACAATCCTATTATCAGGAAACTCGATTAATTGAATATTAATGATCACTTTATCATCCCGATGGCGAAACGACCCAGTCACTATGTGGCTGACATTATATTTTTGCAGTAGATCTTCATCTCCCAGGGATAAACGACTGGTTGAATAATAGGATAAAACAGAAATTCCCTGAAATTTAGAGAAATGATATACGAGATCTTCCTCAAAGTTCCGAATAATGGTACCTGTTCTCAGGTCAGAGAACTGAAAAGGAAGAACCGCCAGTATGATTCCAGATAATTTCATTGCAGTAATTAGGTGATCAATTTAATGTACTACTTCCAGGCACTGTTTGTCTTTGTCTTCAAAGTTAAGGATAATTCCATCCATCATCTGCGTAGCTCCTTTTTCCCACTTTGCCTAAAAAGGTGAAATCCGCTTTTAACTAATTGGATCAAAATTGTGCTTATATCTGCTCCTTGGTCTGACCTGGAGCATTTCATTTGCTAACGTACTTAAATGGTGTCTAATGGTAATGAATCAGGCAAAATGGCTAAATTCAGGATGAATACATCGACTAGGAAAACACGGAACGATGAATAGACGAGAATCCCTGGAATTACTGACCTGCTTCAGTCCTCTTATCATTTCACCCACGACTCTGTCAACCACAGGCACCCTCGACAATGAAGAATGGCTCAGACATTTCCAGGTGCGATGGAATGGTAGCCGAACCTATTACTCGGAAGTACATGAAGCCATGCCGCAGGCCGATTTCAGTTTCACTCCTCATTTGGATGTAAAATCCTTCGCTGGCATTATGACACACATTGGGTGGAGCCTGCAAAAATACGCTGGCGTACTGGATGGTTCTGACCCTGGTGATGAACTCATGTCCAGCGACAAGAAGGAAGTATTTGCATTTGTAGATAAGGCATTTGAGCATTTCAATGAGGCTCTGCATGCACTGGATATGGATAAACTGTTTACTATTAGTCACGCCTGGAACGATGTCGAACCCTGGAAGGACTTTAGTACCTTCGATGTCATCACCCTGGCCTACAATCACACCACGCACCATATAGCCCAGGCTACCGTATATCTTAGGCTTAATGATGTCGAACCTCCACCTTATCGATTCTAAAAAATTATTACTCAAATGGGTTCTCATCCCTTAAATCTGACCGTTCGATTCTTGCTGGAAATGGCAGCCCTGGTT
>JAUILF010000158.1 GCA_030433135.1 Bacteroidia bacterium
ATTGAAAGGGCAACAACGGCATCACCCACCTGAATGTCACCACCTTCAATAACAGTAGCTGTGATTCCACCATGACCCCTCATGGCATTATAACCACCGGGTCCCAGGTTTTCTTCCATACGACTGCAGGGCTGACAGGGTCCGGTGGTTTGAAGGATGACTTCTGTACCGAGACGGAAGGTTCGGTCCTTTAGAGAATGCAGAGTGATCCCTTCTACCACAATATTACGGCGGGTAAGACCTGGATCGACTTCCTTCTGCATTACATTGGCCACCAGATCCAGATGCTCCTTTTGAATGAGGGTAACCTGTCTGAGTTTACTCTTTCCGTGGTAGTGGTCTCCAACCAGGCCTTCGCCAGTGGTGACGGTGGCTGATTCTACCGGGGTAAGAGGGCTTTTCTTCTCGCTACGGATGCCGATCCAGGTTATTTTGCCCTGTTGGGGTAATTGGCTGATCAATTCTTTGAAATTACTCACGATATTGGTTTAATAGTGCTCTAAAGGTACAAGCTTTGCCACCTTTCTTGCACAGAAGAGGGAACAATTTCATCGGTTTGTACGTTGTTCTTTACCGGTGTGGCCATTGGGGCTTACACTGAACCTCCCGGAGCGAAGGTTTCGGGAAGAGATTTTTGAAAATATGGGGCTGACACTGGAATCGACAGGAAATGTTATCGATCAGTAAGCATGCCGAAGGATGATGTCTTCCCTTCGTTAAAAACAGGCATTAACCTTTTTTATATGGCAAATCTAATTTTGCTTTAGCTGCGTAATTCAAGGAATTCGTAAGCTTTTGTGTCTTTCGCTTGACGTCAGATAAAGCGATATGACACATCAACAGACTTCTGGCTCGCTCAGGCGCTTGTTTCGACGATCTGAGTTAAATTAAGGAACTACGTAGGATATAGCGCCGGTGACCAGGCTCCTATCCTGCGGAAATTTAATATGGTCACTAAGCATGTAGAAGGCTTTTAGGTGCTTTCTCTGGACCCGGGTTCGACTCCCGGCAGCTCCACTACTGACGACGGCTAAAATGTCCCATTTTAGCCGTGTCAGCATGGCTCGGCTCCTGCCGGTTTTTGAAAATTGCCAAATCATAATCCCTGAAACAAGTTGATTTTTGGCCGTGTCAGCATGGCACGGCGCATTGCCGGGTTTTCTGTTTACTATCAATTGTCACGGATACAACGGACACTTAATCCCCAGCCCTTATCATTCATGTCCACATAGACCTCTCCATCATCGTAGGACAAAATATATCGCCATGCCCGACTCGACATGTCGCCCTCTGTCTTACTCCACCAACGTCCTTGTGTGGTTTGGTACTCAAATACCGGTGGTGTATAGGTGAATTTTCTTACTCCTCCTGGTAGACCGTTAAATCCACTGGAGTTAATCCCCATCTCGTTCGGGTCCACCCAATAATCTGTACCCCTGCTTTTAAGCTTGCCGCCAGCCACGGTTAATCCTCCTATGTAATCTACCATGAGATCCCATTCGTCTTTGGTTGGTACGTGCCAGCCTTCCGGACAAAGACTGTCCCCAGATACGGCGTGCCAGTTATATAATTTACCATAGGGTTCTTCAAATCCATCGTAATTTTCGTACCAGCACCAAGCACCGGTTGACACAGTGTCCCAGACTAAATTAGATGGTATTTGCGGTATTGGTGTCCCAGATGCATATTTGGATGTTTTCAGGTTTTCGGCCATCCAGATCTGTTCTCCAATAGTAATGGTTGAATAGGAGTTACCATCCAGGTCCTGAATCGGACCAGTCTTGCCGCCACTTAAAGAAACCCAGGCTTCACCGTTCCAACCCTCGAAATCGAAGCCTGTCCATCTAATTGTGCCGGGTGTTGGATCTGTGTTATCTGTTGCTCCTATCCTAAGCTCTCCCTCCACTTCCAATTCCTGAGCAGTTAAGAAAGAAATAGAAAAGAGGGCTGCCAATATGGTGAGATATTTCATGTGTAAGAGGGTGTTAGGAAAATTAGAAAATGATTTATAATGTTATTTTGATATTGGAGGAATTATAATAAACCCCATACTCACAGCCGGCAAAGGGTTACAAATGGCGAAAGGAATGGTTCAGCATGAGTCAACATGGTATGGCACTTCCCAGGGAATTTCTACTGAGCTTGTAAATGAAATGGCTTGCAATAAGGGCTGAGTTAAGAACATTTTTGTTGAGCACATGACATTTAGACTGAAGATTCTGAGAAAGATATTTCGAAAGGTCATCAAGGGAAGGTCTGATAATGTAACAATTGGGTTGGAATATTCAAAATGAATGGGCACTATTATTGACTTCGAAAGGATCATATTTGGGTGGTGGATAATTATTTCTTCATTAGTTGACTTGACTCCTGCTTCGGGAAAACTGGAAGGCATCAGGAAAAGTTTTTAGTGTCATATTCTCGACCCTCCTAATGGACCGCCGAACAGTTCCAGTGTTTTCAATATTCCATCATCCCACTTAGCTCCTGAACTTTGATCCGCTGAACGACTCCGGGGCCTTGCTGGTTGGGAAGCTTTATCTGTTATATCAAGGTGCAAGAAAAGCTCTATCTGGATTATCTTGACGAACAAGCTGATTGTTTTCTTGCAGGATAATTATCAAACAAATGAGACATACCATCTGTCATAAATATTAGTACAGGAAGTCATAAATTTATGCGGACATACATCATTCTAATTCTTTTTTTACTGCCCTTAAGTCTTACCGGGCAGCTGTCCCTTGGTGTCGAATCCGGGCTGGTTTTTTCGCAATATAACGATGTGCGGGTGCCCAATGGGGATGATGTGAAGGGGACCATTTTTTCATTGGACGATGATTTTACTCCTGAGTCATCTGGGTTTTTAAGAGTCGAACTGAATTATTTACTAAATGATAAGCACACATTTGAATTGACGGCGGCGCCCTTGCAAATCGATTATGAAGATTCAAACCTTGAGTCTATTGATTTTGCAGGATCTACTTTCTCCGGCAATGATATTGACGGGCGATACGAATTTAATACCTATCGAATCAGTTATCGATATCGATTGGTTGATAAACCCAAGTTCATTTTTGATATTGGTGCCAGCTTACTCATGAGAGATGCAAGAATCTCTTTGACTCAGAATGACCTCATGGCGGAAGATACCGATTTGGGGTTTGTGCCATTAATTAGTTTTTATTTGAATTACTCACCGGCTTCAAAGCTGGCCCTGTTATTGAAAGGAGATGCTCTCGTGGGACCTCAGGGAAGAGCTGAGGATGTTTTTGGCGGTATTTTATTTGATATTATTGATAGCCGCCTGAAGTTGAAAGCAGGATATAGATTTATCGAAGGAGGTGCCGACGTGGATCAGGTTTACAATTTTGCCTTTATCCATTTTGTCGATTTGGGGCTTGCCTATACTTTTTAATGGGATGGAGAAATTAATTTCTACTTTGGAGCAGCACTGTGCACCTCAGCAAAAAGAGGGGCCACCCACCTTGTCAGAACAGGATTTATAGAATGTCAAGATGCCTGTCTGAATTAGGATTTGTAGGATGAGGGGGATGGTAGGATTTCATCTATGCAGCTCTGATGTCAGACTATTGGAACTGGAAATCTGAGACTTCAATCAGAAGCTTGATTTATATCGCTCAGAAGCTGGTGTATAGCAACGATTTCGGCTTGCATCTTCGTGATTTTTTGGTGGAGTACATTATTCTCATCACCAATTGTTCGTTTTCGGTTTTCAGATCTTGCAGTGCTTTTACCATAACCGGAATAAGATTCCCTGGGGTTGCCTCCATCCTTTCAGGGTTTTCTTTGTAGACCAGATTTAGCCATCCCAGGTCATTTGAGTAACACCACAAAACCAAAAAACCACAACATCATCTCACACCGGCACTTCCATAATCACCTGAAAATAATCAGCACCTTTTTTAATGGTCAACTTCCCTCCAACGGTTTGGGCACGTCTTTCCATGTTTTGCAGACCCTGGCCGGATAGGGAAGCATTTAAGCTTTTAGTCCCATTATCTCTGACCATCAATGATAGCTTGTTATCCAGGTGAGTTAATTTTATCTCGACGAGATCTCCATTAGAGTGCTTGATTACATTGTTAATCGCTTCCTTACATACCAGATATATTTCCTTCTTGACTGCTGGACTCAGTTCTGTCAGACCTTGATCGGGTGCGTTAAGTTCAATCTTGTATCGGAAGCTGGCCTGATTTAGCCATTGATGACAGGTGTCGGTTATCTTATCTTTGAGATCAAGCAGACTATCTCTCCTCGAATCAATGGACCAGACCAGATCACCCATCATGGTTACGGCTTTTTTTATGTTGTCTCCGATCTCCGAAATGAGAGATGGCTTTTCCTTGTCAGGGACTGCAGGCAACATATCTGTCTGCATATAGATACCACTCAGCAAGCTGCCCACTTCATCATGCAGGTCACTGGAAATATTCATTCTCAGGTCCTGGATTTTTAGTAATTGTCGGTATTTAATCCGGTTGTATATGACTATACCAATAAGTAGTAGCAGACCAACTCCGGCCATCAGCAGGAATTTATAAAGCCGGTTTCTTTCAAGATTGACACTGAGAATTTCGGCATTTTGGTTGAGCCTAACAATTTGACTTTCTTTTTCTTTGGTCTCATACTGAGTTTGATACAATAGGAGGGCAGCCGCTTTATTAGCAGCCAGGATAGAGTCATGGACCTCGAGGTAGGCCTCGGTATACGTCAATGCCTGTTGGTAATTACCGGTTACCCGGTATAATTCGGCAAGAAATTGATTATGGAGCATGATCTCAGCAGCATCATTTCCATCAATAGAATTATTCAGGAGTTCCAATCCATCTTCTTCTGCCAGCGTGTACTGGCCTCTTGACATGCGATAAAGGAATCTGGACTGTTGATACAAGAAATAAAATTCCTGAGTATTATTAAGTCCTCGGAATTCTTCTTCAAGCCTTTGAAAGTAATATGGAATGCTGTCTCGTTGATTTCCAAAATACAATCCTTCGATCAGACCATTATACAGGTAAATTTTGCTGTGAACGTTTTCGTCTATTGAGTCGATGTACGGGATCTGGGCTTTATAGAGCCGGATCGCTTTATTCCACTCCTGCTGTTGTAGGTAATTTCTGGCCACATTTATATTCCAGGCAATCAGTCTTACGTCACCGGGGTCTTGACCAAATAACGCTCTTCCCTGTTCCGCATAGACCGTTGCCTCCTCATAGAGCCCAATTTGACTGTACAGGATAAACAGGTTGGTGATGGCATCAAACATTCCTAAGGTGTCTTTAAGGAAGCGATATTGATCCCGGGCTTGATTGAGGACTACCGCACTTTCTCCAATTTGACCAACAGTAAGATAAAGAGCACCCAGATCCGCAAGTGAACTCAGATATACGGAATTCAGAGTGTCATTTTGCTGCTCATAAATTTGACTGGCGTGTTCGAGAAACTCTATAGCCTCCCGGTTTTCTTTAAAAACCATAAGGATGTTGGCAAAACGATAGAGAGTCAATGCTTTTTCCAGGGAATCCGATAATTCATTAGTCCGGTTCAGATAGGGGTTAATTATTTTTCTTGCCTCATCATCTCTATACTGCATATAGCAGTAGTGAGCAAATTGCCTGGCCGTTCGCACTTCACTCTCAACATCATGGCTTCTTTTGGCTAGTGCAAGTCTGAATGTGAAAATGGAATCAGATCCAGGTGCTCTGTCCGCCATTATTTGCGAGATCAGGGTGTCCAGAAGTATTACTTTTTCTTCGTCGGAATCAAGTTCTTGTATCACCTGGAAAAGTGAATCGGTTTTCTGTGCGTGAATCAGGGATGGCCACAAAACCAAAAGGATTGAAAGGCATTTTTTGACCAGGTTTATTATCATTCCAACTACGGGTTGAAGAAAACCATAAAATACAAGAATATGAGTGGACGTCCGTTACTTTTTGATTTGATCTCTTTTCATACTCAGAGCCACGTTTATGGCTTCACCTTTGCTGTTGACATGCAGCTTTTTATAGATCGCTTTGATATGGTCGTTGGTAGTATGCAAACTAATAGACATCCGGTCGGCAATCATCTTGTAACTCAGTCCTTCGACCAGCGCATCAAGGATTTCATTTTGCCGTGGAGTCAGTGTACTAATCTGAGGGGCCGAATTGCTACCCTGAAAGGACCTCATGACTTTCCTTGCGATACTGGGACTCATAAATGATCCTCCTCTCATAATGGTCTTGATAGCCTTTTCAATTTCCCAAATGGAGGTGTTTTTGATCAGATATCCCACTGCTCCAGCCTTTAATGCCTCGAAGATATAAGAGTCCTGATCGAAGGTGGTGAGCATCACAATGTTGGTCTCGGGATGCAGGGAGAGGATTCGGGGAATTCCCTCTATGCCCGACATGCCCAGTAACTTTATATCTAGTAATAGTATATCAATATCCGGGCGCTCGCCCTCTTTATCGATGAGATCCTCGGCCTTTCTTGCCGTAAATACGACTTCAAATTCTTCATGATTGGTGAAAAATGAAGTGAGTGATCGAAGAATCACAGGTTCATCTTCGATGATGGCTAGTCGGATCCCGGTGTGTTGATTGAAATTCATATTTATCAAGTTACTGAATTGTTGGCGGTCAGGTGGTCAAACCGTTTCTTTTGGTAAAGGTCACTAATCAGCTTACTGACCAAAATCCCTAATTCAAGGGGTACTCATGTCGTGTCGGATTGATCCTTTTATAACGGCTAATGGTAGAACAAATGGTTGTATATAAATGCTATACACATAAAAATAATAATTATTTGTAACGAAAATTGACTCCCAATGGACCCCTTGATCCAGGGATGGTGATCGAGCGTGAGCTACTGTATCATTGCGGTAAATGTTTACTAAAAGAATTACCAATGGAAATTTCTAGTCGTGAAAAGGAGGTGCTGCATATGATCGCATACGAGCATACTACCGCTGAGATTGCAGCCCAATTATACATCAGCTTGGATACGGTCAAAACCCATCGACGACATCTACTGGATAAGATGGGCGCCCGCAACGTTGCTGGACTGATCAGACGGGCCTATGAGACCGGATTATTCCCCAATCCGGAACTCGCAGTTGCCTGACAAAAATCTTCTTTCACATACAAATAGCAAAAATCATGAAACAGAAATATACCTTAATCCGGGATTATGTATTGGGATTTCGTCATGAGAGCCAAATAGGCAATAAAGACGGGGACTCCAAGGACTTTTTGACTCGCAAACATGGTCACCATCATAGCCTGTCCCGCACTTTGTGCGGGAGTGAGAATCAAAAAGTGCTTATGTGCCCGTATTTGCAGCATATTTGGTTCGTAATAGAAAATGCTAATACATATTCCCGGTTAATCCTTCTCAGTATGTTGATAGTATCAACAAGTCCATCTTTGGTTCAGGGGCAAATCGACACCATTGACCCGTTGAATAAGGTTAGAGACCTTATTACAGATGAAGAAATACTGTTGTTTTATACGGAGCAAGTACCTGCCGACCAGGTTTTCTTATCAGCCACTAATCTATACAACTACGATGGAAGTAGTCTCGAGACAGTGAGTTATGGAGGTCTATCTGGTCTTTATACACCACACACTGCTAATCAACCCCCTTATCCTGCTTTCAGTGGGGGTGGTGGAGCTTCGGGCCCTGGTACAACAGATGTAACGAAGGGGCATTTCTTCAAAGGTCTTGATGATCAGTCCCCCAGGGCTGAAGCCTTTGTTTTTTGCTGGGCAGGCGAAGATGCGCAAGGCAATGCTGTACCGTTGTTTGCCATTCAATCACCACAGCCCTCTTTTCAATGTCTGGACCAAAATGTTTCTGGCCAGGGTCCGGCCATTTCTCCGGGTAGTTCCCTTGGCCAGCCTATACTAAATCAAACCGATTTACCACAGATTAAAGTAACTGCGGGCAATTTCATCGACGATGCAAACCAGGCTTCATACAATGCAGAAGATGAGATCGCTTTTGCCTTTACAGATCAAAACGGAATGATTAAACTATATCTCTACGAGCCCCTGATCTTTTGTTGGGAAACCGTTAGCGAATTTGATCCCGATATCCCGGTTCCATTTGCTCAGGAAATAGCATCTGTTCAAGTCAGTGATTACAAGGATGACAATACCCTCAACAACCAGGTCCTGGATATAGCTGCCGGAGATTTTGACAACGATGGATTTGATGAAATAGCAGCTACAGTAGTAAAGGCCAACGAAGAACTTTGGGTATTTGTCTATGAAGTTGATAATGGGCAACTCAGTCTCAAGTACAGCAACAAGGTTGTCCACCCGGAAGATCAGATTTGCTGTCCCGGAAACCCACAGGATCTTGACATGATCAGAGCGCAGGTACGAATTACTTCAGACGATTTTTATTACCACACTCCGGGGGATGAAATACTGTTGGGATTTTACTTCCAGGAAGTGAACAATGCTGGAGATTATACAGGCATCAACTTGTTGCCCATACGTGAAAACGAAAGTGGAACCGGGCTGATTTTTGATCTGCCGGGTTATCAAAAGACTTATACAGGTGCCTACGCTGGAATGGACAGGTTTCATATCAGCAGCGGCGATCTTGATGGTCAAAAGGACAATTTTGCTCAGGAAGCTGTAATGGCTATCAATGGTGAGGTGGTTGTTATGGATTTTGATACTACGGTTAACGGAGAGATGACACTGACCGAAAGAAATACATTCGCTGTTGATTTTACCATGCATGATGAAAATGAAAATTTTTCGGGTAAATATTCACACAGCTTTATCGATGTTGGAAATATGCAAAGTGTTGATCCAGCTATGGGATCCGTATCATTAAATGATTTTGCTGAAGAAATCGTTGTGGTGACCAATGTCATAGATTATCAACGATTTAATTCACCTTATATCAAACAAACTTTCCACATTGAGACTTATGGGTTTCCAGAAGTAAATGGTGAGCTTGATATCACGCAGGATCCGACCTTACTGGCAGAGCGTAATCAGGACGCTGTTGTGTCAGTGGATGGTGTGGTTAGCCTGGTTTGTCAATATTCTATCGGCTTAGCCGATGTGGATGGCGGAGGTGTTAGCCTGGGTAATCCCATCAGACGGGATGTCGCCGATGTGGTAACTCCCGTGGTGGTCATCAATGCGCCACCCACTCATTTTGATGTTTTTGATGACGATACGTTGGACATCAACAATTTGTACGATGCCGGACTCGAATCGGCCGATATCGATGCCAGAACCGACCGTACGGTGTACCGGGAGACAACCGGCATGTCTACTACTTTTTCCTCGACCATTTCCAGTGACTGGGCTCTTTCTACCAGTGTCACAGCAGGTTTTGAGTCTCCCGTTGTACAACTGAGCGGATCCCTGAGCCGGACTTATGGAGAAAAATTCAGTAATATTTCTGAGAGTACGAGGGAAATACAATTTACTACCGAAACTACGAGCCTGCTGAGAGATAATGTCATCGGATATCTGGTAGACTATGATATTTATGAATATCCTGTACTCTTTAATGGAAATACTCAGGACACAATTTCTTATGTCATTGTTGCCATTCCTGAGTACCCTGAAAATACAACGACCATAGACCAATCAGCATTAAGCCATGATTATCAGGTAAATCATCAGCATGGAAATCTTTTTTCATATGCTCATAGTACAGATGACCTCTCAATTATTGCAGGGAACGAACAATATAATTTGGGTGCCTTTCAGATGAACGAAAGCTCTAATACCGAATCCAAAAAAGTATTATTTTCAGAGGCTACCAGCAATACCATCAGTAGCGAGCAGACTACACAACACACCTTCGAAGCCAATGCAGGGTTTTCATACCAGGGATTAAGCATAGGGGGCTCGGTGAGTGGAGAATACAATCAATCTGAGCTCAATACCAGAAATACCAGGATCAGTAACACCAAGGAGTTTGAGGTCTATTTTGAAAGACCGGAACAAGGACTTACGCCATTCGACTATACCACCACTCCGTATCTTTTTTGGGATATTAATGGTGCCATTGTGATGGATTTTACCACACAAGTTGATAATACTGCAAACAATTTATTTGACAATTTTTACGACAAAATTGACCCGGCTTTTTTATTGCCTCAAATACATGATCCCGAAAAGGGGATCAATGTCCCTGTGGAATCGCGAAGATATCGAACTAAAGAAATCAAGGTGTATCCTGAGGCTGTGGCTGGCCGCACTGTTACTATTTTTACCAGGGTGCAAAATTATGGTTTCCAGTCTGTCCAGGCAGGATTGCCGGTATGCTTTTACTATCTGGAGGAAAATGGCACTTTACAATCAATCGGATGTGAAACTATCGGGAATGCTATTGCGGGGAGGACTAATGACTTTGGTTCGGAAGTAATACAAATGGAATGGACGGTTCCATTGAGTCTCACTCCCGATAAAAAGCCCAAAATTGTCGCTATTATTGATCCACAGAATTTATTTCAGGACGAAGTGCATGACTATCCTAATGCCGATGGCATCTCCAATAACATTGCCTGGAATTGCCTTTATAGTGGTAATAATTGTGGAGATATAATGAATGTCAATACGCTCTTCCTTGATAATTGCAGTGGACTCACCGATATCGTCACTCTCGATCAGGCAAATGTACCCTCCGGACACTATGTAGCATCAAACAAGATTGTTCTGTCCGGAAAAGTACCCAATGGAAATAATATTACGCTCCTGGCTCCAAATGGGCTGGAGGTTATGCCCGCTGCCGAAATTGAACTGGGAGCCAACTTTCATATGCAAGTGGGGGATTGTAATGAATGAAACTACAGTATGGATAGGGTCTCACCTGGATTTGGAATATTAAAGTTGTGACAAAGACTGAAATCGATTTGATCCTCACGGGTAGAAATCTGCTGCACCTTGATCCGAATAAAGTCTAACTTGAAAGGAATTACCTTCAAGATGTTATGCAGAGATATAGTCGTTTTCTGAAGTGGTATCAATTTACACCTCCACCTCAGCAATAATCTCGTCCGGATCATTAATTCTGGACCTATCTTCGGCATTTAGTTGTAGTTCGGTTAATACCTTTTCAGCAGAAGGTTTAATGAGTAGGAAGTACAAGATGGTGCTTCCTGCCACACCCAGGAAGAGGATGTTGTCTCGCAGTCAGTCTGAATCACGGAGGAAACGGATTTTGAGAGAACTGTCCCCCTTTGGAGGGTAGATAGGCATATGATTAACTATTCGTATTAAGTTCCAGTAATATTTGACTAAAAATAACAATACGACATGCAAGAGATCCAACTAATGACAAATATTTATCTGACAATAATAAATTGCCATAGCAATTTGCACTGACTGTCAGATTAGGTATTGGCTATTACACATAACTTCTGCACGTTGAAGTCGTAATCTGTCATATGTTCTTCTATGATAGATTTGATCCGATTGACAAATTCATTTTCTATCTTTTCATCAGGATCTTTGGAAACCTCTATGATATTACCATCAGTTGAGGCAATCTGTAAAACATTCGGAGTTGATGTAAGCTGCCGTCAATTGGAAAATGTCGAATTGGATGAAAATTATTAATTTAAAAAGGCAGCTACAATTGTCAAATGAGGATCACTATCATAATGCTTCTCCTGTGTATCACGTTTGATTCAGTGTTTGCACAGAAACTGGATGTAGAAGGCAGTGTCAAAATAGCTGATTCCGATGAAGCAACTCCGGAACCAGGAACCATTCGATGGACTGGTAGCGATTTTCAGGGGTGGACCGGTTCGAAATGGGTTTCCCTTACCACAGGGACAGCCTTCTTTGGTGAAGTAACGGATATCGATGGAAACACCTATCCCACGATCAAACTTGGTACCGAGGAATGGATGGCAGAGAATTTGCGGACATCCAGATATAGAAATGGCGATTTAATCCCCAATGTGACGGATGCGGTTGTTTGGAGCAATCGGGGTGTACTCGAACAAGATGCCTACTGTTGGTATACCAATGATCCGGGTTTCGATAAGCCATTTGGTAAGATCTACAATTGGTACACAGTTATGGATACCAGAGGCCTTTGTCCGGAAGGCTGGCATGTGCCATCGCATGCGGAATTGATGGCTTTGATTACTCACATTGGAGGATCAGCCGTAGCTGGGGGGATATTGAAGGAAGCGGGTATTGCACATTGGGCAAGTCCCAATTCGGCCGATAATTCTAGCGGATTTACCGGGCTGCCAGGTGGCCAACGTAATAGCGTTGGTTCTTTTGCTCATCTCACATTGGTTGGATACTGGTGGAGTAGCACCGAGTATGATTTTGATGATAAATCTTCCTGGCTCCTGTCCTTGAATCAGAGCGATTTTGGTGCTGCAAATAGTTCTGGCAATAAGGGTTCTGGTCGCTCTGTGCGCTGTATGAAGAACTAATTCTTCGGGTATTCTTCAAAGACCGGTGGTTACGACTCCACCTCAGCTATAATCTCGTCAGGATCATTAATTCTGGACCTTTCGTCGGTATTTAGTTGTAGTTCGGTTGATGCTTTTTCAGCGGAAGGTTTGATGAGCATAAAATACAAGATGATACTTCCGGCCACTCCCAGAAAGAGGATGTTGTTTGATATGTAGTAGATCACCAGGGATATCAGTGATAATGCTTCCAGAATCCCCATGCGAACCACAAATGCCGAGCGGTACTTTTCCATCTTTGATTTAAGATCTTTTACTTTCCGGATGTTTTCTATCATGCTATCGTAAAATCTTTGTCCCATGTAAGCACCAACCACCACGAGCATGGGCAGAACATAGGTATAGGTGCTCTGGCTGGATGGTTCTGAATTTTCACCGGGATTCAGGTTCATAAAGATGAAAACACCGGCAATGATGATTTGCCCACCCAGCAAAGCGGTATGCAATATGGTCAATGCCCGAAAGTATTGTTCTGAGTTTTGCTTTTGTAAGCTCATGAATTATAGATCGCTCTGCTTTATTCCCGAAGTCTTGGAAATGCTCACTGTAATATATGAAATCATACAAGGTTCGATTATCAAAATTAGCTATAGCTCGAATTTGGAGCCCCCGGCAGCGGCCACAGGCCTCTATAAGCCTGCTAGGAAGGTGTTGAAAAACCCATCTCGCGCTGACAAGTTCATTAATCTTGATCGGTTTTTGATTTTCCAGCCGTTCTCCTTGCGCCTGACTTCGTTGATCCTCCGTTAGATACAAACCCGGTATCTTTCCTCGTCTCGCCTCGTCAGGCACAATGATTTACGGCTGCAGCATCAACCTGAGTTTATCAAC
>JAUILF010000159.1 GCA_030433135.1 Bacteroidia bacterium
ACCGATGAATAAACTACTGGTAATGTTTAATACATTGGATATAAAGGCTCCAAAATCAATTCCTTTGATGGTTTCTAATAATTGGGACCTTAGTTCTTCAAATAAATAGCCAGGTTGAGAGTAAGGGACAAGAGTGAAGCCTTCTGTCCGGAGTAGTGCTTCCGGGCAAAATTCTTCATGGCTCCATAAAAAGTACGTATGTAATTAAAAGTCTCCTTGTTAGTGCTCTCCCCCTTGAAATGGATTATCGAAGTCTTTGGAAAGTAATATATCTCATATCCAGCCTGCTTGATGCGGAACGAAAGATCGATGTCCTCTCCATACATAAAGAACCGCTCATCCAGAAAACCGGTTTTCCTCAATACATCCATGCGCATAAGCATAAAGGCACCGGTCAGAACATCCACTTTATTGATTTCATCCTCGGGTAAATGCCCCATGTAATAGGCATTAAAGAACGGTGATTTTGGAAACATACTGCCAAAACCAAATGCCTTGAAGAAAGCAACCCTCGGACTTGGAAAACCCCTCTTGGACTCTGGTAAAAAGTGCCCACTTCCGTCAATCATTCTACATCCGAGAGCACCAGCATCGGTATGTTCATCCATGAAATCAATCGATAGCTGCAACGTGTCTTCCTGAACGACAGTATCTGGATTGAACCCAACATTCTTCTGATTCCATATGTATTTGACCTGAGGAAACTGATCGGGAAGCAATTCACGGGATCCGTCGGATGATGCATTATCCACGATGATTACTTCGAAATTGAAACTGACGTGACTGTTATAAATGGACTGCAGCAATTGCAGTAGAAAGTATTTAACATTGTAATTTACAATGACAATGGACAGCTTTAAACCGGAATCATCCATTACTATCGGTCGAGCCTCCATTAATCAGATACGGCACTCTGGCCAAAATGGATCTGCCCAGGGTAATTTCGTCTGTGTATTGCAATTCTCCTCCAAAAGCTACACCCCGTGCTATCTGACTAACCGTCACCGGGTATTTGTCCAGCTTTCTCGTGATATAATAAATCGTGGTCTCACCATCGATCGTGGGACTGATAGCCATGATGATTTCTTCCACCTTTCCTAAGGCAACTCTTTCAATCAATCCGTCGATCTGTAAATCCTCGGGACCAATACCTTCAATCGGTGAGATTACTCCACCAAGCACATGATAAGTGCCTCGATACTGTCCGGTCTCTTCAATAGCCATGACATCTTCTATATTTTCCACAACACAGACCACCGAACTCTTTCGATTACGATCCTGGCAGATCGCACAGAGATTGTGATCAGAGATATTGTAACACACCTCACATCTTTGAATATGCTTGAGCAGAGCCAGGGCATTGCGAAAATTTTCAATCTTATCGCCCTGGTCACTCAGTAGATGTAATGCCAGCCGAAGGGCACTTTTCTTCCCTATGCCTGGTAAATCAGCAAAAGATTCAACTACCTGTTCGAGATTCTTGGATTGGATCTTCATGAAAACAAAAATACGAAAGTCCAACACCTGAACAGACTTCGTTTGTTATTCTATGCGATGTATGAATCACTATTGTTTATTAATTTAGCCAGCACAAACTAAATCTATATCTGAAAATGGCCGAAGTTATTAGAATGCCCAGGTTGAGTGACACCATGGAAGAGGGTGTAATTGTTGGTTGGTTGAAGAAAGTTGGTGATCCGGTAGAGCCAGGGGATATTCTTGCCGAAGTCGAAACAGATAAGGCTACCATGGAACTCGAGAGTTATCACGAGGGATATTTGCTACATATTGGTGTTGAGGAAGGGGCGGTCCCTGTTAATGGAGTTCTTGCGGTGATTGGTGAAAAAGATGAAGAGTTTCAGGAAGAACTGGATGCTGCCCTCAAAGAGGAAGATGAAAGCGCATCATCCAATGGGGAACAAAAATCAGAGGAGAAACCTGCTGAAGTGCAAGAATCCAGTGCACCTGCAGAATCCCAGTCCGAAGAGCCAGCTTCGGACGACAGTGATCGAATTAAAGCCTCTCCATTGGCACGAAAGATGGCTAAGGACGAAGGCATTGATCTTAGTCGGCTTTCCGGAAGCGGAGAACAGGGAAGAATAGTGAAACAAGACATCGTTTCGTATATAGAATCAGGAAATGGTGCTGCCACATCTCAGCCAGCCACTGTATTTCAGGCTGGTGAAACCAAAGAAATACCGGTAAGCCAGATGCGTAAGGCCATCGCAAGAAGGCTGGGAGAAAGTAAGTTCTCCTCTCCCCATTTCTATGTAACCATGGAAATTGATATGGATGCAGCCATTGAATCAAGAAAGGCCCTCAATGCTACTGCCCCACCCAAGATCAGTTTCAACGATATGGTGGTCAAAGCTGCAGCCATGGCGTTGCGTCAGCATCCTAATATTAACTCCTCGTGGTTGGGAGATAAGATCAAAATCAACGGTGATATTAACATCGGTGTGGCAGTTGCGGTGACGGACGGTCTCCTGGTGCCTGTAGTTCGACATGCCGATCAGAAATCACTGTCAATGATTAACGGTGAAGTGAAAGAACTTGCTGGTCTTGCCCGGGAGAAAAAACTCCAGCCGGATCAGATGGAAGGAAACACCTTCACCATTTCTAACCTTGGCATGTTCAGTGTCGAAGAATTTACAGCCATCATCAATCCACCTGATGCATCTATTCTCGCCGTCGGTGGTATTATTCAAAAGCCGGTGGTGAAAGATGGTGACATCGTAGTGGGTAATCGCATGAAAGTGACACTTTCAAGTGACCACAGGGTGGTTGACGGGGCAATGGCAGCGCAGTTTCTCCTCACGTTTAAGGAATTACTCGAAAATCCGGTACGGATGCTACTGTAAAAGCAGGATAAGAATAGATAGCTGATTTGCGATCTTTGTTCACGCGTCTTCGAGGTATTTCCCTGCGCTGGTGAGATCTCCATGCGCAATGCAACCAGGTTCATCATCTATCTACGGCTCTCCTGGAGCAACATCCTACATACATCATGCAAATGCACCTTAATCAGATGTATTCCCTAATACCCTAACCTGGACGAGCCAGAACCATGTAGTAAATCGAGTTGCCCAGTTGCATGAAGAGGACATTCCCTGTAGGAATTCTCAATGACACTGAGTTGGCTATGGTATTATGAAGAAAGATGTCAACTCCTCCAGTTTGCCGCTCGGAGCCACACATGGCACACGTAAAAAGGGATCATGATGCTAAAATCACAATCCCTTTTATTTCTTTTTCGGACTGACCCAGGTGGTCAGATGATCATCTATTCGTATCCCGAATTGCGATTTCCGCTGTACTTGGCACCGGGTCTGGAGGATCCGGGTGTTCCCGAACCTGCGTCCGGTCCTTCCGGCTCGGCCATTTCCTGATCTTCTGAAGTAGCAATGGCAAATTCAACCCTGCGATTGAGGTACTGTTGCATTTCTTCTCTTTTATCAATGTCATGAGAATCAGGAAGATCAGGTACCAATGGAGAAGATTCTCCATCATATTGTACAATAAATCGCTGTCGCGGAATGTCATATCGATTTACCAGGTAATCAACAGCGGCATTTGCCCTGCGATATGATAACACATCATTGTATTCATCAGGATTTCTCGCGTCTGCAAATCCCTTGGCAACCACATTCAAATTGGGATGTTGTTTAAGGACTACTGCAATTTGATGTAACTGACCATAAAACTCCGGCTTGATGTAATACTTATCAAGATCAAAGTGTATCATGGGCAGGAACCAGTTTGTGCGGATATTGCTCATTTTCTCATTGACAATCTCATTTACCTCATCTTCATTGAGGTATCCTGGATCAGGAACCTGGGCCACACCACGGTCATCTACATCATAACCTGCAATAGAATAAGGCTCAGCATCCTGAAAATCAGGTACGCCATCCTGGTCACTATCCAGGACTACACCCCGTGTATCCACAGGTGCTCCCGTAGGACTATTGACTTCCTGATCGAGCATATCAATGATGCCGTCACCGTCCGTATCTGTTAAATCAAGCACCGGCCGCGCTTTGACCTCTGCCAAATCATTCATGGCGCCACTTAATGGGTTGAGCCAATAAAGTGGTTCGGTCCTCTTGCTGAAACTACCCAGGTTGATTCCTACTCTCAGGCTAATATACTGGGGAATGTCCAGACTAGTGGATTCGTCATATTGTGATCGGTACTCAAAACCATCAAGCAAGTCATTATCCGAAATGATTACCTGATATTCAAGTCCTATATTGAATCTCTCGTTGATCTTTCTTGATATGCCTACTCCAAAATTCACGTGCGGCAGCACAGATTTGTCATCACCAAAAAAAGACTGGGTTTGCTTTACGCCACCAGGTGTTTCATAGCTGTCATCCAGTAAATCTTTCAGGTTATCTCTGGCTTCCTTCCGGTCACTCCTTGATGTAAGATCAAGGCCGGCTGTAACCGACTCAAAATTATAAAGCGAGTTGCCATTCAATAAATTAACCTCAGTAGTAGGAATACTCAGCCCAATTCCCAACAAACCATAGGCATTCCATTTTGTCTCTTCAGCATGAAACAGAAAATTACCAATATTGAGAATCGCTTCAATGCTACCGCCAAAAGTCTTCGCTTTATAATTTCTGTGGATCACATCTCCATTTTCGACATAGCCTCTGATTGCCGTACCACTGTTTTGCTGATAAGTGGGTTCTACCTCAAGAACTGAAGCACCTGTGGGACGTGAATCATACCCCTTGGAAGTAGAGTACCACCCATCCAATCGAAATGAAAGAGTATAGTTAATCGCTTTGCGCAAACTCAATCCAAATCCAGTCCCTGACCAAAAAGGAGATTCAACATCTCCGGCAACATAATTATGGCCGAAATGAACACCCAACTCCCACATGTTCTTTGGTTTGGCTGAATAAGGATATTGTCCTTCCCTCCAGAGCCTGTTCTGTTCGGCGTCTACCGTCATTTCATCAGAGACTCCCGATCCGGCATCCTCCTGTGCAAAGACCAAAAAACAGCTAAAAAAGAAGAGTAAGGAAAAAATGGTGGACTTCATCGTCATAGGGATTTCTTTTGAGGTTATGGAATGTCTATCACGCCCCTTACAAAAATATCGTTTTTTTGCTACCGTACAAATATTATAATTGTTTTATACTATTTTGAAAATCACGTTGCAATACAACCTCCAATATGAATAATCAGATAAAACCAATTCCTGTTTCGCTCTCCGATAAAAATGCTAATTCACTCTTTTTCAATCAAATAGAATCAGGTAATAAGAATAATGCCTACCAGGGCTTTGGTGTCAACATCATTTCACCATCATCTGATCTGGCAGAGGCATTTTTCGCCGTTTTCAGTTCATATGAGTTTCATTTTAGAAATGTATATCTACATGAAACCATGTCTTTACACAATACTGAAATTTCTAATTTGATACCAACCTTACAAGAGTCGGGTGACAATGATGTCCTCAACATCATCCTTGGCTACCAATCAGATATCTTAAAGACATCTTTTGATGCGCTACAGTTTTGTGAATCCTATTTTAATTTGGTTTCTGTTCAGCCAGGTGCGGGTTCTGACCGTGGAATTGATCAGACCCTCATGGAACTGAAAAAACCCTGGTTACAGCAACTTACACTGTTGGCAACCCAGGCACCTCTCAGTGACCCAGATTACCTGCTTAAACAGAGCAGTGAAGGCCTTCGTCAATATCGGCTTGGTGCCATGCGAGATAATATAAGCATGGTTGAACCAGAGATCAGGGATGCAGATATCTTTTCCGTAGATATTAACGCCATCAGGCATAGTGATGCCACCATTCAGTCCAGGCCTTCCATAGTTGGGTTGACAGCCGAAGAAACCAGTCAGTTGGCATATTACGCTGGTAGAGCCGAAAGAAATAAGGTCTTCTGCCTTCTGGGGTTGAATGACAATGCCGCTGAGAAACAGGTAGGTATGGACCTGCTTGCGACATTGACATGGTATTACCTGTACGGGGTTGAACACCGGCAAAAAACATACCCTCCCGGGAAGAAAAACATGAGTACCTATGTACTGGAACAGGCGGTAGGTTCCTATTCCCTTACCTTTTTCAAGGATGAATCAACTGAAAAATGGTGGGTGGAATCACCTTTGCCCAAACACAAGCTGAGTAAGTCCTTCCCCCTGATTGCCTGTGACTACCGTGATTATTCTCTGGCTGCCAATGAACAAATACTTTCCGGAAGGTTGGAATCTATTTTTGAAATTTATCGATCCACACCAGATTCGGAAGATTGAAAGTTCTCTTTAATGACTGCAGCCAGTTTCTCCAGTTGTATACTTCTGGAGCCTTTAAGAATGACTGCATTAAACGAAGGAGGGCTGTTAAGCCAGCGGTCAATGGCCCGGTCCACATTGGCAAACAACTCGAATTTGCCGGGATCACCAGCTTGTTTTTGCCTGAAAGCCTGTTGAAAAAGCGGACCGACCAGGAAGACACGAGTGATCTGTGGTTGGTTCTTCAGCAGGTTTATTATTCTCCCATGTTCTTCAATCTCTCCGGCTCCCAACTCTTTCATGTCACCAAGGATAGCAATACCATCCCCCCTTTCAAAGTCACAAAAAAATGCAATTGCCTTCTCCATACTGGTGGGGTTGGCATTATAAGCATCCATATATAAAGTGGTTTCTTCATCCAAACGGATCATCTGCGAACGATTATCCTCCGGGACAAAGGACTCGACACCAGTTTGAATTTGTTCAGATGACAGGCCAAAGTAAGTGCCAAGCGCAATGGCTGTGAGGATATTCATCCGGTTGTACGCACCATAAAGATTGCTTCTTATCGTGCAAGATCCGGTGGAAAACAATTGCACTGTCTGCAGTTTTGATCCTTCTGCAAACTCAATTCGTTCTATCTGCCCAGGTAGAGAATCTAAGCCATATCCCACAGCTCCATTGTAGCGATTAATCTCACTTTTGAGAGAGGGCTCTTCTTCATTTATAAAAATTTGTCCCCGGTGTGCTTCCAGATACCGAAAGAGCTCTGTCTTGCCCTGTCTTATCTTTTCTCTGGAACCAAAACCTTCCAGGTGCGCATCCCCGATGTTTGTGATCAGGCCATGATTGGGGTTAGCCAGGTTACACAGCCATTTGATTTCACCGACATGGTTGGCACCCATTTCCACGATGGCTAACTCCGTTTGATTCGTCAATCGCAACAAAGTCAGTGGTACACCCAGGTGATTATTGAAGTTACCCCTGGTAGATAACGTCCTGAATTTTTGACTCAAAACACTACTTACAAGTTCCTTGGTGGTGGTCTTACCATTTGAGCCGGTCAATGCCAGCACCGGTATGTCAAATTGCATTCGGTGGTAGTGGGCCAGCCTTTGCAGGGCGGTTATGGTATTAGGCACATACATGCAGCCATGGGTTTCTTTGAATTCCGGCCGGTCTACTACCGCTTTATAAGCCCCCTGCCCCAGAGCTCTCATTGCGAAATCGTTTCCGTCGAACCTATCTCCATTGATGGCGAAAAAGAGACCACCGGCAATGGCCTGACGAGAGTCGATAAAAACGCCGGCAGATCGTAAAAATTCCTGGTGTAACGCAGCTACTGTCATCCTAAGGTAGTTTCGGAAATCCATGATTCCCGATTCAGCCCGTAAATTAACTTAATGTTCGGTTTCTTCTTTAGTAGCCAGGAATACGGTCAACACAAAAAAAGTCCCAACCTAACCGGAAGGGACCTTTTTTCTATAATGAAAAAGTCTATTCTATTTGTACTTTCTGTTTTTCTTGTTCTTCTTGCTGTTAGGTGTCTTAAAGTAATTACCACCTTTGCCGTCATTACCAACCGGTGAGCCCAGACGATCCATGGCGCATCGGAAGCCGATAGTCTTGTCTGATTTATCTTCATCCTTAAACCTTCTGGCTCCAGGTGCTAGCCAGAACAATCTGTCTGCCCAGGATCCACCCTTGATAACTCTGGATTTTTTATTGATCAATGTTGTATTGCCATAGTCATATGATGCGTAACTGTCTTCATCACCATCACGATAATCCAGCAGTTCTGGTCGATGATAATTTTCCCTGGTTGAAGCATCAGCAGAATCGATAACCTCCATTCTGATTCGACCCAGGCTATCCTTTTCTACGATGTTACCCTCTTCGTCCTTTACGACCCTGGTAAATTCATTTCCACGGAAAGGATTGATATCGTGCTGATCTTCATCAACAAGAGTAGTACTGGTAAGAGGTCGGTAAACATCGGCTACCCACTCGTTTACGTTACCTGCCATGTTATACAGCCCATAATCGTTTGGCCAATATGAACGTACCGGTGCCGGATAAGGAGAATTATCATTCAGGTTGCCTGCCAATCCCATATAATCACCCCGGCCCCTTTTAAAGTTGGCCAACATCTTACCCTGGTTCTTATCCCTTCTCTTATACCTTGCAGTGTTATTGTCCCATGGGTAGATTCGGCGTTCGGAAATCAACTCATCCTGCTTTGCTACCCGTTTCCCAATAAGGCCCAGTGCTGCGTATTCCCATTCGGCTTCGGTTGGCAGTCTGTAGTCTGGCACAAAGATTCCATCTTCCATCCGCACTTTTCTCTCTCCTCCTGTCATTTCATCTTTCAGGTTCTTCTTGACGTTCCCTTCGTACTGACCTGCCAAATAAGATTTGGTATTGAAGTTATCAGCATCCTTTTGCTCAGGATTTGGATTTAAAATACCTTTTTCGATCATCAGCATTTCATTCACACGATCCGTTCTCCATTTACAGTACTCACTGGCCTGCTTCCAGCTCACTCCCACAACCGGATACTCATCAAAAGATGGATGCCGGAAATAAGTCTCCACCAGAGGCTCGTTGTATGCCAGCTCTTCCCTCCATACCAGGGTATCAGGGAGTACTTCCATATATCTTTCCGGATAGCTCTCACCAAAGGTGTTCTTTGTCCAGTATACGAAATGCCGGTAATCAATATTGGCAATTTCAGTCTCATCTATATAAAAGGAAGGTACGGTCACCCTGCGAGGAATGTTGTTCCATTCGTAGGTTACATCTTCCTGGGTCAGACCCATTGTAAAAGTTCCACCTTCAACCAATACCAGGTTTGGTGCAGTGATCTGTCCTTTATAATCCACTTTCTCAAATCCTCCCCACTTCTGGTCGTTATACTTCCATCCGGTAGTGGCAGAACGTTCGGATTTCTTACATCCAATTCCGGCCAAACCTACAATGGCTATGAATAAAATTAGCTTAGTGTATTTTCCCATCGTTTCTCCTGTTGAAAACTGCGATCGAATTATATGAATAAATAATTTACTCTGCTAACGACTTATATCACTGTTCTATTATCTGAACAAGTTGAAACAATCGTTGTATCGGGACTCCTTTTTCCCACCTTCAAAATTTACGATGAAACTTATCTCATGTGCCCCACCTGTTCCATTTAAGGAGGAAAGCGTCATATCGTATGAGTAGCCAATCCTGTATATGTCATGTCTACCTTCTATCAAAAAAATCAACGCATCGGGATTTGTGTTTGCGTGTCTGTACCAAACACCGGTTCCTACCTTATAGTACCTAAAAATCGTGCCAATGTTCAGCTGCATAAACTCTCCCTGCTTGACAAACTGGGCATTAGGTGCCAAATATACCTGTCCTAATGAACCTAGTCTAATAAAATCCAATTCTGCTCCGGTATGCAGTGAAATCCCAATGGGAAGTCCATTATTAGTAAGATCGGGATTGACGTTCAAAAACGAGAATTCCGGCGAATTGAGGTGTTTCAAGGCCAGACCCGCATAGAACGTACGATTAAACACCAAAAACCCTGCCGATATATCCATGGCAGATACATTTGTGCCGGTTTCGGGTGGAACCTCATTGGTAGGATACGGCAGTCCACCCGGGCTTATTGCCCCAAATTCGGGGTCAAGCTGGTCTAAAAAAACTAACCTTGACCATGCCACACGCGAGGAAATATACCCCGCATGCACTCCGAGTCTCATCTGCAAATCATCCTCAAAAATCACCTTGTAGGAATAGTAGGCGTTGAAATTAACCGTCCTGTAGAGCCCCCTACCGGCATCATCGGCCAATACTGAAAACCCAATACCACTGTTGATGTAGGGCAAAAACTGATCGTAAGATGCCATGTAAGTCACATATGCCTGAGATATCGAAGGCCACTGATTGCGGTAGTTGAGACCAATTTTAGGCGCTTCTGTATTGCCGGCAAATGCCGGGTTGAGATTCAACGGTGCCGCATAAAACTGACTAAACTGAGGGTCCTGTGCAGAGAGACACAGTACTTTCAGAGACATCCATATGCAGATAACAATTTTCTTCACAGAATTGAGCAATTCGTTGACTTCGGCGTATTGACGACAGGCTACCATCGCCTACAGTATGTCCATTAGGCTACCAGAGTACAGCAAACATAGATTTTTTTTCAATAGTGCATCAGTCAAAGATGCCTCACATTCCAAATCCTTATCCATAACTTGCGAGCTGATCCAGGACGGGTTATCTATGTCCAAACAATACGACAATTCAGATGCCAAACTTCTGCCCGGTAGCAGGACACTGTTGTTGGTAATGGCTGTCACGTTGATCGCCGCATTATGGCAACTGTGTTTTTTTCAACACACATTGAAATGGGACGCTGTGGATATTACCCTGCCCTGGCGCTATTTTGCGACAGATGCCTTGAGAAATGGCATTCTACCTTTATGGAATCCTTTTCAATTCCTTGGCTTCGCACAGGGTACCTCCCCCGAAACCTGGTATCCCATCGGTTTATTACTTGGGATTTCAAGGGGTTATGACCTGTACAGCCTAAATCTCGAATATCTCATCCACCTGGTTATTGCTGCATCGGGCATCTACCATCTGTGCCGTATTCTCGGTTGTAATCCGTTTTCCGCAGCCTGGGCTGCCCTGATATTTCCTTTGACAGGCTTTTTTGTGGGTAACTCCCAGCACATGGGGTGGATCATCTCCGGCGCATGGACACCCCACCTGTTTTACGCCTATCTCAGATTTCGACAAAACTTTCAATGGAAATACGGACTCTACTTTGCTCTGACCTCCTCTATGATCCTGACTGGTGGTTATACTGCCTACTCCATCGTGAATGCATATATATTGGCAGGGATTTTTGGAGTAGGACTGTGGACAAGTTACAGGCAAGGGGCTCAGTATCACCTTAAACTCGTGCAAAATTTCAGACTGCTGCTCCTCACCCTGGCCCTGGTATCCGTAGTGATAGTATGCCTCCTGGAATTAAAATCCAATATAGACCGTGGGGCAGGACTCACCGGCGAAGCCAGTCTCAAAGGATCGCTTTACTTCAAACACCTTATCAGCCTGATTTTTCCATACCCGACCATCAAGGGCACATTTGAATTCTGGCAGGCTGACCAGGCCCTGATGAACCTATATATAGGACTGCCGGCACTGATTCTTTCAGGAATGAGCTTCACCTTCATAAGAGAGCGATTTTTCCGCTTTGCATGGGTAGGAATTGTGCTGGCTATTGTTCTGAGTCTGGGAGCAGAGTTGCCGGTCAGACGGTGGGCCAATGTCTTACCCCTTTTTGATCTGTTCCGTTTTCCAAGTCTCTTTCGATACTACGCCATCCTGCTTTTGGTCATTGTCAGCGCCAAAACATTAAGCAGATATCTGGAGACCCAGTTGGAGGGAGGAGAGCTTCTTTTGAAAAAGATATCTCTATGGGGAAGTATATTGTTTGCATCCGGCTGCGTAATCATGGCGATGATATTGCCGGGTTCTTTCATTAATGCCCTATCCCTGCACATTGAAGGCATACCTGAAGCCTTTTGTTTACAGCTGATGGTCCATACTGTATTGATGACCACCTGGTTTATTTTCATGCGGTTCAAGCTCAGCCAGGTATCCTTGCCCCTGATTTTGCTCATGGTGACCTCGGCAGACCTCATCATATCAACACAGTTAAATGGTAGAGTATCGATCTTTTCTGAAGACAAGCTGAGGTCTGTACAGCCCTGTTTGAGCAACCTACCTGCAGGTTACCCCCTTCCTGACCTGGAAGAACATGTTGGAGCAAATCTGGATCGGGGATTGTACCGGAATTTTCTGTATCGCAATACCAACACCCTCTATAAGAGAATTGGTTGGGACGGATACACGCCCTTTCAATACAAGGACTACATTGCTTTTGAAAAGAGTGCCTTGTATGAAAAGAGCGCATCACTACCGCCACTGTACCTCTCACTGTACAAGCCAAAAGATCCAGGTTTGAGCTACTTCACCAGTTTTCCCGACCCCGACCTTACTCGCAATGAACTTCGAATAGTTGATTTCACTCCTAATAAAGTCGAATTGGTCACCAACGCTGAGGTGTTGAGGCTTCTGGTTTACAATCAAAACCTGGTCCCAGGTTGGAAGGGATATGCCAATGGCAAAGAAATGCAAGTGGTGAAGACAGACATGGCCCTGGCGGGGTTTGTGCTGGAACCGGGTAAACAGCAGGTGGAGCTGGTATACCGACCGGGAAACCTGATCAACGCACTGATTATATCTTTTGGCCTGTTCTCATTGTTGCTTATTATCATATGGATCAGATACATCCGGCTAAAAAGCCCATTGGCGGCTATTCCGGCACTCCTGGTATTGACAGGTATTGTGCTGTGGAAACCTGTTCCGGAATACGATGTTGAGTCCAGGGAAATCGCCCAACTGGTCAACCAGGTTGATGCTATGAAGATAGACTCGAACATCCATTACGGGAGGTTTCTGGACAGAAAGGACCTGCCTTCTTTTATGCAGCAAGTAGAAAACATGGAAGTACCTTTCGAGTACAGGGAAAGACCTCTCTGCCATGCCCAGGCCTCAGTATTTCTTGATTATCTGGCCAGTCAATTTGTGATCGATTCGTTAGACAGCAATAATTATCGAGGTTATATATGCAGTACCCGCGATAACGACAATGTTCCTCTATTTAGCAGCACCCAGGGCTTTGAAGGATTTCAGGAATACTGGGATCAGGCATATCAAGGAGTTGAGCGCGACTCTACCGGCAACCACGTTCAGAACCTTGCGCAATTGGTCTATAGTGCCACCTTTGAGTATCCACTGGAAGCCGGGCCTGCACCGGTTATAGAAACGTCCATTCAATTCAGAAGCAAAAATTCAACGGCCTCCATGGTAGTTGATATATCCAGTAACGGGGTAAACCTGTATTGGCAGAGCTTTCAACCAGGTGGGGAGCATCCTCAACAGACCTGG
>JAUILF010000160.1 GCA_030433135.1 Bacteroidia bacterium
GATGATCAGAAGCAAAAGGTGGAAAGAAGACTGGCAAACGATAGTAGCTTTAGAACATATTTTGAGGTTGTTAAAGATCTTCCTTCGGCAGTAGATTCAGATAGGATACACTTTCGAAATAAGTTACAGTCCATTATGAGCGACCAGTCGAAGGTCGGTAATGCTGGGCGATTAAAGATTCGGAGAGCTGTTTTGGGAGTGGCTGCCGTCATGCTTTTACTCATCATCACTGTGTTTTTCTTCAGATCTAACAGCAATCCCGATCGATTGTATTCATCGCACTTTACAGTTCCACCTGAAAATATCACGGTGAGGGGAGAGGATGAGTCTTCTGACAACCTGGATCTGGCTCTTGAATTATATACTGCAGGTAAATTTCATGAGGCTGTACCACAATTTCAGGCGGCCTTGTTGCAGGATCCCAATCAAACAGCGCTACATTTCTTTTACGGTATCAGTCTGATGTCAACAAAAGATTTTTCAGCAGCCAGAATCGAATGGGAAAAACTAAAAGGCAAAGCCGGGGTCTACAATCAGGCTGTTACCTGGTATTTGGGACTTACACTTCTGAAGCTTGATCAGATGGATGCAGCCAGGGACGAATTTGAAAAAGTAGCATCGACATCCGGCAGTTACCAACCGCAAGCCCTGGAGATACTAAAAGCATTAGATTAAAATCAGATGGAGTTCGAAGGTGCAACTCTTCGAAACAGCGTCGACGTTAAACCGTAGAGTTACCCTCCTATCTATGCGCTGTCTGAAAGTTGAACTTTCAGACTTCCCAGACCCCTCAAAAAAAATTCAAAAAACCAGGAATAAACAGGTAACCTTTCCAACCGGGGTGCAATTAACCTACAAACTCAACACTGTAAATAACCCGGTAATCAAAAGAACTTTGGAACCCGTTGATTTTGATTGAACGTGTTTTCGGAGTTTGAATGCTTACTAGTTAAACACACTCAAATGGCGGATTCAGGCTATGCATTCAGGAACTTGCTACCTGAATCCGCTTACCCAACTCGAAACACACTCGAATCTTGAATAATCTAGCACTGGCTTTCACTTGCTGCCAGGTTAGAGCGGGAAAGTTCATTCATCTTTTGGTGAATAGGCTTTCCCATTTTTATTTCAACCCGGGATTATGGATTTTGCCTAACGACTTTAGGTAGCATTTTCAGAAAGTCTCCTCGAAACAAACCAACCGATGAGGGCAAGTAAAACCACCCCCAGGAGATACAGTAGAACCGGAGATTTTTCTACCAGGGGTGCCGGATTGCCCTGCAGAATAAATCCCGCCCAATAAAAAGGATGCTGGTTGAAATCAGCTGCCTCTTCCAGGTAGGCCAATTTCGATCGGCGCAAGGCTTCATCCTTAGGCATTCCATCGGCCAGGTTTTCATAAAATACTGACATGATCCGAGCGGTGCTGGCATCCTGCGCTGGCCAAAGACTCATGAGCCTGCTGGGTACACCAGCATAGGCAAAAGCACGCCCCAGGCTTTGAACTCCCTCTCCTTTCTGAATGCGTCCAAATCCGGTATTGCACGCTGAAAGGACCGCCAGATCAGCATCAAGTTCCATTTCAAATAGTTCCCAGGCATGCAGATCTCCATCATCAATGCTGTCTCCATCTATCGTGAATAACATTCTGGAGTTTAGGGGATTTACTTCATCAATGATGGCGTGGGTTGCCAGATGAATAATATCGAATTGATGAGCTGTTTGCTTAAAAATGGATTCAAAGGAAGTCGAAGGATCATATTGAACACCATCAAAGTATCTATTCAGAGACTCGACTTCTACACGGGCCCCCTTCAATTCGGAGAGATTGCCCCTGACCACTTCATGATAAGCCAGCAAGTTTGGTTCCTCGGGATTTCCCGTGTCGCTGCGATGATTAAAGCTGGGTGTGAATGCTATATAGCGTAGGTCATCCGAAGGCTCAGATGGATGCTCTGCCTGCAGCATATAGGTAGCGGAAAAGGCATAATTGACGGAATGTCTTCTAAGAAGGTACCCGGGTTGCATGGACTGGTCACCTTCTGAATCACTAGTCAGTACTTCAAACGGGATATAGCCCAATTCACTGTCAGGAACGATGATCAATTGCTCATACGAATCAAACTGCGCCTCCAGGGGATGCAGTAAGGTCCGGTACAAATGACTGCTCAGACTGGTCCAGCTTCGGATATCGGTATTTGGATCGGCCAGACAGGACCTGAATTGATGCAGCGAGTCCAGGAATCCGGTAGGGATATTCAGTTCAATACCATCTATTCCCTTACGGGAAACCACGAATGCATATATGTTTTGATTTCCTATGAAATATTCAATGAAGACTTCATCATGAAGGCTCTTCTGTACAGCTTCCAGACTGGCCAGGTCGGTCTTGTATTTAAGGGCGTAGTACTCGGGGAAACTTTCCTCAATGTTTGCCACCAGGTTGTCATAGTCACTTCGGAGTATGAATATTTTTTCCTTGAGTGCGGCTGCTTCCTCCGGGGACAGGTCGTTTTCGTTATCCAGCTGATGTTCGTAGTAGGTCAAATTTCGCTTTAGTTCTCTTTCATTTTTCAAAACATCCGCTGGAACCTTCCCGAAGTCCCTGGCTCTGGACTCATTCAGGGAGGAAATCAACAGGGCGGATTTGTTTTGTTCCGAAAATTGAAAGGCTTTATCCAGATACTGGTTTTCTCCGGTAAGATCGTAAAGGTCGAAGCCGACTTCGATGGCAGCTGAATAGATCGAATCAAAATCACTGCGCAAATCGACAACGGATCCGGTGGCATGATAACTGAATTGGGCGACTTTTATCATCTCTGCAGCCAGGTCAAAAGAAGATATGCTTTCCCGTAGCAAAGCCGGATCCTGTGTCTGTTCAAATTGCTCCTGATATACTTTTCCTCTTTCTGCCAGAATAGAGGCGACCGTACGATGAAGGCGGGTGTGTTGAGTCAGGAGTTCCGAGCCGGCATGGGTAGGTACGATGGTATCACAAACTGAATTCAAAGCAAGTTGAAGGTGATGCAACGCCATGGGAAAATCTGCCCGGTCTGTTGCCACCCTGGCTATTTTCATATGGGTATGTGCCAGCTCCTGGTGTTGATCGCCTGCCGTGACCTCATAAATTCTTATGGCCTCCTTATAGAGGATCAAAGCAGAGTCCGGGTTACCTTCGATTTTTTCGAGATCCCCCAGCAATTGATAGTTGCCGGCTACATATGGATGATCTTTTTCAAATCTGAGGTTGGTTTGCAAAGCCCTCCTGGCATAGATCTTAGCAGAATCTAACTTTTCCTGTTGTTGAAAGACCCTGGCCATGGAATGATATAGTGGTCCTACTTCTGATTCGGAATCTCCGTTAGCCTTAAAAATGATCTCTGCTTTGCGATGGTATGCCAGAGCCTCTTCAAAATCACCTTTCTGCCGCAGTGTCGATGCAAGCATACTGTAACTAACCCCCAATCTGGAGTCCATCGAATCGAAAGCTTCCTCTTCCATCTGTATCACCTGGTTGCGAAAAAGCAAGGCCTGGTCAATATCGCCCATGTGATCATAGACTACACTCAAACTTTTGTAATCATAGATTAAGGCAGGATTATCAGGGGCAAAGTTTTGCAATTTTATTGCCAGAGACTGTTTGTGGAGATCCTGTGCCGAACTCAAATCCCCCATTAATTCATAGAGGATTCCCAGGTTGGTGTATGTAGCAGCAAGGTTGGGGTCGGTAGGGCTCAGGGATTTTTTGTCAATTTCAAGCAATTGGCTAAAACACTCCAGGGCTTCAGGATATCGAGCAGCCTGAGCATGCAGAATCCCCATGCCGTTCAATGCCGCTGCTCGTTCGGGGTGGTCTGGTCCATAAGCTGCTATGAAAATTGAATCGTTTCGCTGGTAGATTTCCAGGGCCTTCTTGTGATCCCCACGGATACGATAAACGATAGCAATATTGTCCCACACGACGGCAGCTTCTTTGCTGTTTATACCATAAAGGTCCTCCCTGATAGCAAGTGACTGCTGATAGTGATATAAGGCCGAGTCAAGAACTCCCATGGATCGCCAGGTACTACCCATCACATTATGTGTTTGAGAAACAGCATCCTGATTGTCGTCATTTAATTTATTGATTAGTAAGGCTTTATGTAAGAAGGGTAAAGCATCCTTGTAAGACCCCTGCTTAAAAAGGAGTTCACCTTTCATGTCATATAGCCGACCCATGATCAGATCATCAGGTGCAAATAACTCCTGAGCTTTGGACATCAGTATCTGCAGGCCTGAGTCTGCCTTATTATATTCCACAGCTGAGATGTAGACTGCCTGCAGGTCAACTTCTGTTTTGAAGGCTTCATCCGGCAAATCATCTTCGACAAAGGACTCCATAGCCTTGAGGTAGCAGTATTCAGCACTATCCCACTGGCTACTGTCTCTGAAAGATTGAGCAAGATCTTTCCACTCAACCGCAGATTGCCCGAAGAGGTGTGCACAAGACATTCCGGGAAAGAAAACAATGACCAACATAAGGGCCTTGTATAAGAAGAGTCGTGTTGTGTGTCCTGTCCGTTTCATCATTTCCAGTCGGTGGGAACTTATGGTTGTACCAGTTGCGGGAGGTGAAAGTTACTAAGAATCTAAGTCTGATGTAATATTGTGCCGGCAGTTATTCTTAAATTACTGATCGCTGCTAACGAGATGACCATGAGTACTGCCAGGTATTTAGTAACCACTATTTTAGTAATTCTATTCTGTTTTGATGCGGTCAGCCAGAGTAATGACTTCGAAACAGTTCGGCAAAGGGTGATCGACGAACTGCTCAGGGATCCGGTTGATGATCAGGATATAAGCGGAATTTTAGGCTTGATGAAGGAAGATGGGAGTTTTTCCGACATCAATTACGAAGACCTTAGCCGTACGGCAGGCTTTCCCCAGCGAAGACACACGTACCGCCTGGTGGATCTGGCCAAAGCTTATCAATCCGAGAATTCCGATTACTACCGCAGTAGTGAACTCAAAGATCAGATTACCCTCAGTCTGGACTATTGGGTGGAACACGATTTCTTTGGTGACAACTGGCACAACAACCAGATTTCTACTCCCACCAACCTGGTTAACCTGATGCTCGTCATCGGGGATGAGTTGCCTGAGGAACTCGTAGAAGGTGCCCAACCCATCATTGGCCGTGCTCATATGAATGCATCCGGAGCCAGACCTAGTGGTGACCGCATTGTGATCGCGGGTATACTGGGTAAGAACCTGCTTTTCATCCGGGACGAGGAGCAGTTTGGAGAAATCATCGAACTCATTGAGGGAGAGGTCAAATTTAGCACCGGGCATCGGGGCATGCAACATGACTACAGTTTCCATCACCGGCATGACCGGGTGAATAACACCACATCCTATGGCTATGGAAAATATGCCAATGCCTTTGGTGAGTGGTCGTATTACGTGGCCAATACGCAATATGCTTTTTCGGTTGAAAAAATCAATCAGCTGGTGGACTACTACCTGGATGGCATATACAAACAATTGGTCTATGGTGTTTACACCGATATCAGTGTGAAGAACCGCAGCATAACGCATAAGGCTACGTTTGAGCCCAGGGGAACCCTGGAAGTAGAGAGATTGATATTCAGTACCGATTACCGGCAGGATGAGCTCGAAGAGATCATCAAACTGAGAAAAGGTCAAATTGCACCCTCTCAATCTTTTGCTAAATTTTTCTGGCAAACCGAACACTTTGTGGTGCAGAGACCGGATTATTACACCACAGTCCGCATGTTTTCTACCCGAAACAGAAATATGGAGAAACCCTATAATGGTCCTGGTAAATTAACGCACCACCGGGCCGACGGGACCAACTATGTGATGCTGACCGGAGCTGAATATCACAATATCTGGCCGGTGTACGACTGGCAAAAGATATCCGGGACAACCATACTGCAAAAACCGCATCTGCCTCCCCCTGATCAGATCCAGCAAGATGGTCTCACCGATTTTGTCGGAGCAGTGACCGATGGCCTGTACGGAGCGGTAGCCTTCGACTTTCGCAGTCCTCACGATCTGATCGCGGCCAAAAAATCGTGGTTCTTTTTTGATGATGAATATGTCTGTCTCGGTACCGGTATCAAAGGAGACCGGGATCTACCCATTGTCACGACTGTCAATCAGTCCCTGATGCGAAGTGAGGTTCTCATCAGTCAGGAGGGAGTGATTTCGACACTACCACAAGGGAACCATGAGATGAGTGGGATCGACTGGGTATACCAGGACAGGATTGGCTATATCTTGACTGATCAATCTTCGGTACATATTGACAATGAGAAACAATATGGTCGATGGTCAGACATAACCGATCAAAAAAATATTTCCGACTCGTTGGTCAGCCGGGATGTTTTTATGATGTACTTTGATCATGGTGAGGATCCGGATAGTGCTTCCTATCAATATATTGTAGTGCCTAATGTCAGTGCCGATGAGCTTGATCAGTCTCAGGCTGACCAAAGGGGGCTTCACATCCTGTCAAACAGCACCAGGGTGCAAGCGGTAGAAAGTGAAGAGCAGGGGATATTGCAGGCTGCTTTTTATGGTTCAGGAAGGATCAAATCCGTAACAGGACTGGATCTCACGATGGAAAGCCAGGGTATGGTGATGCTAAAGCTGCATGAGGGAAGGGTCACAGGTTTGACCTTATCTGATCCTTCGCGACTGTTGTCTTCCATCACTTTGTCATTATCGGGAAAATATGAATCTGATTCGGATCATGTTGTGGTGGAACACTTGAGTGATCAAACCCGTATTACCACTGATTTGCCACAGGGCGTTTATGCGGGAAAGAGCATTTCCTTCTCCTTACAATGAACAGCTAGTAAAGGCATGCGTGCATGACTTCTGGACGCCACAAATTGATTGACAAAGTGTGCATCTTTTTTCTTGATTCACCAATGTGTGCGCACACAGTACGCATATATTTTATAAATTAGGAGAGATCTGAGATCACGGGATAAATTATCATCAAATGAAACGCAGAGAGATCATTAAGAAGTTAGGTGCTTTCCCCCTGGCAGGTGGATTTTTGACAGGTTCGTCTTTACTTGATCATTCCGGAGTTCCACTGGAAAATGGTGTAGCTGGAAATGCCGCTAATATTTATGAAACATTAGGGATCACACCTATCATCAATTGTCGTGGTACATTTACTATCCTGGGTGGTTCCACTGAGCGGCCTGAGGTATTCGAAGCCATGGAGGCGGCATCGGGTTACTTTGTACAATATGATGAATTGGCCGATGGGATTGGAAAACGATTGGCAGAAATTACCAAAGCTCCGTGGGGTATGGTTTCTGCAGGTTGTGCTGCCGGATTGAAGCACGTTACTGCGGCATGTGTAACTGGTGGAAATCCCGAAATCTTATTGAAAATTCCGGACTTATCCGGGGTAGAGAAAAATGAGGTGATATCACCGCGATACTCACGAAACGTGTACGACCATGCCATAAGAAACATTGGAGTGAAGATGATCAATGTCGAAACTCCGGAAGAACTTGAAAAGCGCATTACCTCCAGAACTGCCATGATTTACGTCAATTCCGGACGGGGTTCCGCTCCGGGTCAACCTCTGTCTCTGGAGGTGGTGAGTGACATTGCAAAGAAATATGATGTTCCGGTTTTACTTGATGCAGCTGCTGAAAACTTGACGATCCCGTGTACCCATCTGGAGCGAGGAGCTACGGTTGTGGCATACAGTGGTGGCAAGGCCATTTGTGGACCCCAGTGTGCAGGACTTCTGCTTGGTGATAAGGACCTGTTGATGGCTGCCTGGCAGGCAAGTTCACCGCACCATGGTCCGGGTAGAGACAATAAGGTGGGAAAAGAAGAAATGCTGGGTATGCTGGCAGCCGTGGAAGCCTGGACGACCCGCGATCACGATCAGGAATGGCAGACCTGGCTGAGTTGGTTGGATGAAATTTCACAGCAAATGCTTAAGGTCAATGGTGTGACAACTGAAGTTAGAGAACCCCAGGGACTTTCCAATGTAGCCCCGAGACTGGTGGTACAATGGGATCCTGATCAACTACATATCACCGGAGAGGAGGTAGCGGAGGAAGTGGCCAGGAATGCACCGCGGATTGCCATTGGGGCGGGAAGCTACGATAATATGACTTCCATAAACATTACACCCAGTCAGATGCGTCCCGGAAATGCCCGAACGGTAGCAGACCGCTTGTATGGCATTTTGTCACAAAAGAGGACCCCTCAGTCTGATGAATTACAACCGGCTTCCACTGATTTTACCGGTCACTGGGAAGTGGAAATGGAGTTTTTCACCACCAGATCCACCCACATTATGTACCTGGAGCAGGATGGTAACTGGATTCAGGGTACCCATCAGGCGGACTATGCCACGCAGGAAATTGCAGGTATGGTGGAAGGAAATGAAATCAAAATGAGAAGTCGCTTCCGTGCACCGGGAGATTCAATAAATTATTGGTTTTCAGGAAAAGGATCTGCTGATCAATTTTCCGGATCGGTTTTTCTGGGAGAGTATCTGACCGCAAAATTCACCGCTAAGCGAACCCAATACCGCGACAGAAAGGAGAGAATTGTTATTCCCGGAGGACCACCACTGGCAACTTAGGAAAGCTCATATTGGTGTCTTTGTTTGTTCGTGGAACCTGGACCTGAAAACTATTATCAACCGGGATTATGTAATGGAGTTTCGTCGTGAGAGCTAAAGATGCAATAAAGACGGGCGCTCCAAGGACTTTTTGACTCGCAAACATGGTCACCATCATGGTGAGAATCAAAAAGTGCTTATGTGCCCGTATTTGCAGCAGATTTAGGTCGTAACTGAAAGTCTATTGCATATTCCCGGTTTCAAATACTGTCCATGCATTTGTTCAAGTACCTGCTTTTGCTTTTGCCTCTGACTTTACCGGGGCAAGGGCTTGATCTTTTAATCAAGGGAGGTCATGTTATTGATTCGCGAAACGGATTATCTGAAGTACTGGACATAGGAGTCCTGGATGGCCGGATAGCCAGGGTAGAAACATCGATATCAGCCGAAAATGCCGAGAGGGTGATTGACGCCAGTGGACTTTATGTGACCCCTGGTTTGATTGATATGCATGTGCATGTTTTTATGGGCCATGATCCTGCCTATATCGCCAATGGTCCCACCAGCGTGATGCCGGATGGTTTTACTTTTCGTAGTGGAGTCACCACCGTGGTAGATGCAGGATCCTCCGGTTGGCGAAACATTCGGCAATTCAAGGAACAAACCATAGACCAGGCGAAGACCAGGGTATTGGCATTTCTCAATATTGTAGGTAATGGTATGACCAGCCGCTTTGAAGAGCAGGATGTAGCGGATATGAACCCTACGATGACAGCCCATTGCATCACCCGAATGTATCCGGAGATTCTGGTAGGGATAAAGGCAGCTCATTATTGGGGTGACTTTACCCAGGTAGACAGGGCCGTAGAAGCGGGCAAAATGGCAGATGTACCGGTCATGGTTGACTTTGGTGAACACGATCCACCCAACTCCATAGAATCATTATTTATGGAACATCTCCGGCCGGGAGATATGTTTACACATACGTATTCATACGGACCCAAACAGAGAGAGACCATTGTGGATGAGGAGGGTAAACTCAAACCCTTTATCCTTCCAGCACAGGAGCGGGGAATTGTCTTTGATCTGGGCCACGGTGGTGGAGCCTTTTCCTGGCGGCAGGCGGTACCGGCGACCGAGCAGGGCTTTGTTGCAGATGTGTTTAGCACCGATTTACATACCCAGAGCATGAACCGAGGAATGAAAGACCTAACCAATGTTTTGTCCAAAATGATGGCTTTGGGCATTACCCTGGAAGATGCCATTCACAGGGCCACCTGGGCACCGGCACAGGTGATTGATCGTGAGGAGCTGGGGCACCTTAGCATCGGTGCTGAAGCAGATATTGCCATTTTTGGTTTGCGTGAGGGAGACTTTGGGTTTTTGGATGTTAGGGGAAAACGAGTCTCGGGAAGTCAGAAACTCGAAACCGAATTGACCCTTCGGGCCGGTAGGGTTGTGTGGGATCTAAATGGTCTCGCTGCAGAAGATTATTCCAATGATTAAGTGAGATGCATGGATAGCATGATCAGAGCAGTTATTTATCCTTTATTGATCATCAACCTGCTACCAGCACTTTCTGGCCAGGAAGTAGACATCCTGATCCGGAATGGCCATGTGTTTGACTCCAGGCATGATATCGATACGACCATGGATTTGGCGGTCAAAGATGGAAGCATATTCAGGGTAGATTTTAACCTGGAAGAACTGGATGCCAAGTTAGTACTGGATGCCAGTGGATTATATGTCGTTCCCGGTCTGATAGATCTACATACCCATGTATTTGTTGGATCGAGAGCGGGTAAGTTTGCTGATGGAATCAATAGTCTGTCTCCAGATGATTTTTCATTTAAGGCCGGTATCACCACCATGGTCGATGCAGGCACTTCAGGATGGCGAAACTTCCCTCAGTTTAAGGAGCAGGTGATAGATCAATCTAAAACCAGGGTTCTAGCATATCTGAATATCAGTGGTTGGGGCATGACCGGTGATTCGCTGCAGGAGGATCTTTCTGAAATGGATGTGGAGAAGACACTATTAATGGCAAAGTCATATCCTCAGCAAATTGTGGGAGTCAAGATCGGACATTACACAGGTGCGTCCTGGATCCCGTTTGACCGGGCATTGGAAGTGGCGGAGAAGTCGGGGAGGCCTTTGTTTGTGGAGTGCCATTTGCCGGAATATTCCCTGGAGGATCAACTGGAACGGATGAGGCCGGGCGATATCATTACTCATGCCTATGAAAACATCAGTGAACGCACACCTGTGGTTGATGATAATGGTAATGTCCTGTCTTATGTGATGGACGCGAAGGACAGGGGCATTCTGTTCGATGTGGGACATGGAGGAGCCGGCTTTTGGTTTAACCAGGCACTGCCTGCTCTGGAACAGGGCTTGTGGCCAAATTCTTTTGGAACGGATTTACATCGATTTAGTATGAATGCGGGCATGAAGGACATGCTCAACCTGATGTCCAAATACCTGAATATGGGAATGCCACTGAATGAAGTGCTCAAGAGAGGATCCTGGTTCCCGGCCCGGGCCATTCTCAGAGACGACCTGGGACATCTGGGAGTAGGAGCCGTGGCGGATGTGGCCATTCTGAGGCTGGTAGAGGGTCAGTTCGGTTTCGTTGATGCCCGAAATAACAGAATTGCAGGTGATAAAAAGCTGGTAGCAGAGGTAACCATCCGGGAAGGAAAAGTGGTGTGGGATCTAAATGGCCTGGCTGCCAAACCTTTTGATGAATAAATATTCACTTACCATTTCATTATGAAAGTTAAGACTTACTGCTGTCGACTTTACCTTTATCTGAGCCTGGTTGCCGTGGCTTTTGCCTTTTGTACTACCCCTGATACATTCCCAATGGCGGATGAGGACAATGGGGGTCTCCTGTTGCCGGATGGGTTTGAGGCCCTGGTCGTGGTCGATAGTATTGGCAGAACCCGTCATATTGCGGTTAGCGAAGTGGGTGATATTTATGCCCGGTTGGGTTATGCCACCGATGGCAAAGGGACCATTGCTATGCGCGACACGGATCGGGATGGCAGGGTTGACAGTATTGTACATTTTGGAGATTTTGTAGACAAGGGCAGGGCATCTACGGGTGTCATGATTCACGATGGCTATCTGTACACCAGCTCAAGACAAAGAATCTACCGGAATAAAATGACACCCGGTGAGCTGCTTCCCACAGGTCCTACCGAGGTGGTGCTGACGGACTCCAGTGAAAACGTCATGACCAATTGGCATACAACCAAGCCAATAGCTTTTGATGATCAGGGGTATATGTATGTGCCATTTGGGTCTCCTTCGGATGCCTGTCAGGATATGGCACTCTACGGACCTGCAGGTATTCCACACGGTGTAGGGCTGGATCCATGTCCGGAAAGGATCAATCACGCCGGTATATGGCGATTCCCTGCAAACAAGTTGGGGTTGACTCAGGCCGATGGTGAAAAATATGCCACTGGCATTCGTAGCGTGGTTGGAATGGATTGGAACCCAAAGGATAAGAGTTTGTACGCTGTGGGCAATGGCATTGATAATTTTCACACCATGTTTCCCGATCGTTTTACCGCCTGGGAGGCCGCCGTTCTTCCGGCAGAAACGCTCATGAGAGTGAAAGCAGGAGATGACTACGGCTGGCCCTACGCATACTATGACCAGTTCAAACAGAAGAATGTACTACAACCCGGGTATGGTGGGGATGGTGAAATCGTAGGAAGGGCCGCGGATTTTGATGATCCTGTCTTTGCTTTTGGCGGTCATTGGGCTCCCATGGATGTGATGGTCTATCACGGTAGTCAATTTCCACCGCGATATAACCAGGGTGTATTTGTGGCCTTCCACGGATCAACTGACAGGCCACCGTATCCCCAGGCCGGATATATCGTTTGTTTTGTACCCTACGATGATCAGGGTGAACCAACGGGTGAGTGGGAGGTGTTTGCAGATGGTTTTGCACAGGTTGATACGGTGGTGAATACTTCAGATGCCCGCTATCGTCCCATGGGGTTGGCCACCGGTCCTGATGGTTCGTTATACATAAGCGAATCTAACCAGGGTAAGATCTGGAGGGTCATATATAAGGGAGACAGAACTAGTTTTGAGGAATCCGATTTGGAAAAGATGGAGGCTCGTAAATCGATGTCTTACATTCGGACACCGGATGAAGAAACTGATAATTTAAGGCAAGGTGGCAACCTTAGTGGTCGCATCTTATACAATACTTATTGCGCTGCATGTCATCAACGCAATGGAAAAGGTGACAATAACCGATTTCCACCACTGACCCAATCTGAATATGTAACCGGAGATATTGATCGCCTGATCGATATCATTTTAAATGGAATGCAGGGCGAAATCGTAGTCGCGGGGCAGACGTACAGTGGTCTTATGCCGGCCCATCAGCACCTCGATGATCTGGCCATTGCCTCTATTGCCACTTATGTACGTAGCAGATTTGGGGATCAGGGTGATGCCATTCCTACGGAAAGGGTTAGAGAGGTCAGAGGCAGGGGGGAGGTTAAGTGACACGGGTATTGTGGTATTATTACATTAGTGATCAAGTTCTGTCATTTTTTGGCAGGAAATGAAAGTTTATTTCTTCTTTGTCGTAGGTTCTTATGCCTTGAAAAGATTTGGGGTTGAAAACCCTGCCAG
>JAUILF010000161.1 GCA_030433135.1 Bacteroidia bacterium
ATTTTTTGCTGCAGAATACCGGTGAATGGTTGTTTCACTCTGATACAGATGTGATCATGCTGGATGCCCAGTCAACAACCGAAGTGGAGGTCAAGACCGGTGAACAGAGAGCAAGCTTCGACTTGCAATTTGAGGTGTTGAATGCTACTACTGCCCCTAATGTTCATCCCGGAGTAACCATACCGGTAAAGGTGGATTTGTAGTTCCTGATACTTAGTAACCAAAAAGGGTTAAGTCTCTTCTGACTTAACCCTCATACTCAAAATAGTAATCCCAAATTGGAAAGACGGGAATTCATCTCATAACACTGCTACAATAATGCTACCAATTGCATCAAAATAGCCGGATTTTGAGATCCATGTGTTAATTAACATTGTATAAACTACTGGTATGAAAGCCCTTCAGCTAATAATACCGGAGTGTTAAAAATTGGCTAATTACGTGCTGCTTTAGCGGCAGGACCAGAGATTTACATCTGCGTTAGCAGCACTAGACACTCTAATAGCAGGGACTTCGCCACTCCGTGAACTGGAAAACAGAATTGCACAGTACTAAAAGCAGGTAACACTCAATTACCTGCTGCTTTAGCGGCAGGCTTCCCAGGGCTCCTTCCAATTACCTGCTGCTTTAGCGGCAGGAGCTAAGAACTATATCTGCTTTAGCGGCAGGACTCTCCAACAACACTCTATTGCTTGACAAAACTACTGCTGGAAAACCCTTCCTCCAGCCCAACTTTGATCCAGTAGGTTCCACGGGGTAGCTCGGCAGTATCGATATCCAGCTGAGAAACAGGATTTTGCAGGTCTAATTGTCTTACCACCTGACCCATCGCATTGTAAACTTCATAACTATGCATCTCATATTGCGAGTCTACACTGACTCTCAGAGCATCCCTTACCGGATTGGGGAAAGTTTGCAAACCGGATTTTATGGCAAAGTCCCGATTGTTGATGGTGGTGCCATCTGCCATAGTACCTGAATTGAGGATTTCACGAGTGGATACATTCTGTATATAGACCAGGGTATAAGCTTCCTCCAAAACAATGGCATCGTCGATGTCTGTCTCAAAGGTCAGATTGAGCTGTTCTCCGGCTGCCGGCAAGTCAATATCATCACCATCCGGCGCCGTCAGATAATCCCTTAATACATCGAAATGCTCATTTTCCCCATTCCTTCCGGTATAGGCAACATTGTCTTCCAGGATGGCTACAAATAGCTTGTAGTCTCCCTCAGGATAATCTATTTCTGAGGCTATAGTTACGTTGATCGTTCTTTGCCGGGCACTGCCTTCTTCTACCGCAATCTGTATCCCTGCACTTTCAGCCAACTTGGCCTCGATTTCCTGTTCGATTGCACTGGTTGTTCGAGAAACAAATTCACCATCTAAATATACCTGGGGCGTACCACCGACTCCATAAAAGGACTGCCTTGCACCGTTGTCTTCCGTATTGAACTGATAAAGAGCACAGTCTGAATAGGGAACTGAAGGGTGAATAGCTATATGATGCACGTCATCGGGGTAGTTATTGACAGCTGCATAGATGCCTGGATTGTTACTGCTGCAAATGGGACAGTTTGTGTTGGTAAAATGTTCCATCAGCACATACTTGCGCATGCTCTGTGACGAAAGCCCTAATGGTATCAGTAATAAGAGGAGTAGTTGTATCTTTTTCATTGCGATCATTTATCGGAATTTGGTTAAGACCCGGATCATTATCTGGGTTAAAAGGTTTGCGATGTTAGATATAGCATGAACAAAACGTCCGCGTTAAGGAGTTTGTTTGCCGGAGCTTAGATTTTTGAGTGTTTCGTACAGTTGGGTGTTATGTGAAATCATGGCACCTTCCTGCAGCAGGCGAAAGGTTTCGTGTTGCCTGTCATCACGGATGGCCCGCTGCGATGAAACGATTTGAGTAGATGCTCCATCTTTACCGAGGGCTTCTAAATTCAGATTGAGTTCCTCTGCGGTAAAATCTACATCCAGAGAAGGATCAGCTATGATGCCGTGCAGGAAGATCTTTTCATCAGAGATCTTGAAAATCTGAACTTCATGAGTGGTACGTTTTTCAACCATATCAATTTTGGATAACACCTTGTCCAGAACTATATCACTAAACAAGTTGATCAGACTATTTACCTTTTCAGGGTCATTTTCCTTCAGTTCTTGCCAGTCGTCAGCAGTAATGGTATGGCTCGATAAGAATTGTATGAACTCAGACTCAAGAGAGGAAAGCTCCTCCCTGGTAAGTGCACGATATTTAGGTTGAATCGACATCAGGGACTGATCATTTTATATTTTTGGCTTCGTAGGAAGCTGTTGATATACTCAGATTGATGCTGGAAATGTAGGATGATAGTAGTTCTTCGATTTTTCATCATTGCGAGGATGGGTTTTTTCAACAGGTTTCTGGTAACGTATTACTCACAAAGATAACATTAACCGCCATGATCCTACCTGATTTTGCCTCAGCTGAGGTGTGGGGAAGCCTTGTCACCCTCACTTTTCTGGAGATCGTTCTGGGAGTGGATAATATTATATTCATTTCGATCAGTGCCGGAAAGCTTCCGGAAAAGGAGCAAAAAAAGGCTACCAATATCGGTTTGATTCTCGCCATGGCTCTGCGGATCATCCTGTTGTTTGGAATTACATGGTTGATTGCCATGGAGCAACCCTGGGTCCATCTGGAATGGTCCTTTCTTACGGGCGCCTTTAGCGGACAGAGCCTGATTCTGATTGCCGGCGGATTATTTCTCCTGTACAAGAGTACTACCGAAATTCATCACAAGCTGGAAGGAGACGATCATCATGCAGATAATAAATCCAGGGCAGGTTCAACTCTTGCCAATGTGATTGTCCAGATAACGGTGATCAATATCGTATTCTCATTTGACAGTATTTTAACTGCAGTGGGAATGACCAATGGTATTCCGGGGGCTTTGGTTCTGATGATTATAGCAGTAGTGGCATCGGTCATTATCATGATGTTGTTTGCCGTACCGGTGGGGCGTTTTGTCAACGAACATCCTACCATCCAGATGCTGGGACTATCGTTTCTCATTCTGATCGGTTTTATGCTCATTGCTGAAGGTGCGCACCTGGCCCATGTGGTACTTTTTGGTGCAGAGATAGGTAGTGTGCCTAAGGGATATCTGTATTTTGCCATTACCTTCTCGCTCTTGGTTGAGTTTCTCAACATGCGATTGCGTTCCAGGACCAAGAAACCGGTACAGCTCCATGGCATTAAGAAAGAAGCCATTGAGGAAGGTGTGCTGAAATCCTGATAGATGAGAGGGCTTATTGTTTTATCGCTTGCTATCATATTATTCACTGGTTGTGGTGACGACTCCGGATTGCAGTATCATACCTGGGATGGGCAAACTATGGGTACTTACTACCGGATTACTTACGGGGCTAATTCGATGGCAGTGACCAGAGAGGACATCGAAAAGGAGCTTCGTCAACTCAACCAGTCTCTGTCGACCTACATGGAAGAGTCGGTGATAAGCCAATTCAATCAAAGTAGTGAGGGCTTAAGTGGAGAAACACTGGAACCGGAATTGGCCTCCTATTTTTTTGATAATGTGCGCATTGCCAAAGAAATTTATGGTCAGACCGGAGGTTATTTTGATCCAACTGTTATGCCATTGGTCAATTACTGGGGTTTTGGTTATGACCCGGTTGACAGGGACTTGCAGAGGGACTCCGGGGCAGTAGAAAATCTTATGCAACTGGTAGGTTTTGATAAAATTCAGCTATCCCAGGATGGGATTACGGTGATTAGTAAGGCTATACCGGCGATGGAATTGGATCTTAGTGCCAGTGCTAAAGGATATGCCATTGATCACCTGGGCAGGATGTTGGAACAAAAGTGGGATGTACAGAACTATCTGATCGATATTGGAGGTGAATCACGTGGAAAGGGTGTCAATGCCCATGGACAACCCTGGAAAATTGGCATCAGCGACCCCATTGAACAATCTTCACTGGATAATTACAGTTATGTGGTAAGCCTTAAAGACAGGTCAATTGCGACTTCAGGCAATTACCGCAACTTCTATCAAAGAGGGGGCGAAACCATAAGTCATACGATAAATCCTCTCACAGGTTTTTACGAGAGAAATAATCTGTTGAGTGTCAGTGTGGTGACCTCTGAGTGCGCCTACGCAGATGGATTTGCTACGGCTTGTATGGCCATGGGATACGAGAAGGCAGTAAAAATGATTGAAAGCAATCCATCTCTGCAGGCTCTGTTCATTTATGTGAATGAAGATGGAAGCCTGGAGGACTATCTCACAGTGGGAATGACAGAAATTGTAGAAAAAATTAAATAAGCTTTTATGGACTTTAACCTGGAAAGGGATTTGTGTTTTTTCGATATTGAGGCTACTGGCCTACATGTTTTACGAGATCGCATTATCCAGATTGCGATCAAAAAGTTTCATGCTGACGGCTCGGCACCCAAAACATATCAACAATTGATTAATCCGGGAATTCCGATCTCGGAAGAGGCGTCTGACATTACAGGTATCACGGTGGATGATGTGAGGAACAAACCACCTTTTTCCAGAGTTGCGGATGAGATTTATGCGTTTATTGGTGAATCAGACCTTGCAGGTTATAACAGCAATCGTTTTGATGTTCCGATGTTGATGGAGGAGTTTGCCCGGTGTGGTCTGTCATTTAGCATAGACAAGCGTCGGCTCATTGATGTCCAAAAAATATTTTATAGAATGGAACCCCGGACACTGTCGGCTGCATATAAATACTATTGCGATGACGAGATGACCAGGGCTCACGATGCAATGAGTGATGTAGATGCCACCATTGCCGTGCTAAAAGGACAATTGGAGAGATACAGAGACGCTGACCTGGAAGATGACAATGGGGTGCTGGAAAAACCTGTGCGCAATGACGTTCAGGCTCTGCACGACTTTACCAACGATCCACGAATTCTGGATGTGACCCAAAGACTCAAATACGATCCCCGGGGAGAGATCATCTTCAATTTTGGGCGCTATAAAGGTGCAAGAGTGAAGGAAGTTTTGTCCAAAGACCGGGATTACTACCAATGGATCATAAAGAAGGAATTTTCCATCCAGGTGAAGAACATAGTTCGAAAGGTGTATGAGGAACTGGAATCCAATGATGGTGCTCCGAATTAGCTCTTTCTTACTTAGTGTATTCTTGCTTTCTTCCTGCTATGAGAAGCAGGAGGGATGCCTTGATTCCAATGCGGTAAATTTTGATTTCGAAGCAGATGAGACCTGTTGTCCCGAGGAGGACAGTGAAGATTGCTGTTGTGATTATCCCGAAATGCGCATGACCGTCAAGCATATAGCCGGTGAAGGGAATATGTCCCTGGGAACTCCCTATTACAATGACCTTGGGCAACTCTATATGATAGAGAGTGTGGCTTTCTTTACCTCAGGTTATTCTGTGCAAGATGGTACCTGGTACGGTGTAAATGATACTGTGGAGGTTAACTCACCGGATGGCCACATCCTATTAGTGGCAGATGATGCTACCGAAATAAGCCGTAGTGCTTTTGAGTTTCCGGTAGGCAAATTTTTACGACCGGGAATGTATGACAGCCTCAGATTCTCTATTGGACTGGATTCTATCCTGAATAGTGCCGATACCGCGGACTTTCAGACCAATCACCCACTCCGGCCCAGTAACAATGTGCTGTATAATGACTCAACAGGATATCTGATGTATAGGGTGGAACTGGTGACTGATACCACCACATCCGAAGTTCGCACTTTCAGTGTGCCTGCATTTCCTCCTTCTTCCCTGACTATGGCCATCGATTTGGAGCACGAAAAGGGTCAAAACCTGAGTCTTCCGGTGGAGATAGATTATTCGGAGTGGTTTAAGGCTATTGACTTTGATCTGGATAGCGATTCTCTTGTCGCTGAAAAGGTCAAACGGGGGTTACTGCGGTCCTTCCAGCCTGTTGAGTGATACTAATTCGTAGATTCCATCATATAATCATTTGTTTATCAGGATTATAATGACATATTATGAAAATATATAATGTAACATTAATATTTTTTTGTATTTGAAACATATTAAGATTTGCTTCATATTTGTTTAGAGGCAAATAAGACATGGTAGCCTCCAGGTTTTGGTAAAGATCAAAGAAATATCGTTTTTGGATATGTTCATGGGATTATAATTTGTTGGACGAGTCGTGTGCAACCTAAAAACACGACTCGTTTTTTTATGACCTGCATCAACTGATATTCCGAATTGGAAATTCCCATCTCAGTTACGCTCCGTTCAAATCGAATTTATCACTTTAGCCAATTGGCGAGCTGGCCTTCTAATAATTGGCAAGGAAGAATCTTGTACATCCCGCCATCACAGAAATCGTGTTCAGAAACGGGTATTGTGGGAAGCCCACCTCTTTAGGGTTGTGAAGTACTCCTATATATCACTACCCAGACAACAAAACCGTATGACTCCGGGCACCCTGGGCACCTACCACCAGCGACTGCTCAATATCTGCGGTCTTGGAAGGTCCACCTATAAATACCCCAAATCCGGTATCTGACAGGGATATCTGCTGATATGCCAGGTGCATATTTTCAACGATATCTTGTTTTTTCAAAACGACAACCAGGTGTTGAGTGATAAAGGGCAGGATGCGAACAACAGCTGCTTTTTCATCCACCCATACCGTTCCGTTTTCTGCGACACCCAGTTGAGCATGAGTAATAGCGACATCAATCATTCGAAGATCTGAAGGCTTATTGATCTCCTCAAATGCGACATTTCCCGGGAAATCCTTTACGGCTGATGCAATATTCCTGGTGCCCGGAAACTGGCGCTTTAACCACACTTCAGGATCTTCTATACTGTCTAGGGAAAAACAATACCCTTTGGATGCCCGCAGTGCGCCGGCAAACAATTGATCAAGATTGTCAGGTGATGTAGCAAAATCAGGAACCACCGGGAGAGTCGATGGCTGCGGTTTGTTGCGTTTTATGCGATCCAGTATTTCTGATTTGGACATAACTTATTTATTCTGCTGTTTGTACCATTCACCAAAAGATTGCCGGGGAGGTTTGGGTAACTCGCGTTGTCTGGACCAGGGATTGAAGCGGTTTGAAGTGATGGCTCCAGGCAGAAACCGCAGAGCTTTTCGGGCAAGGCGACCTACTATCTGATACTTTTTATGACTGGACAGGATCTTGCCGGCCCAATGGAGAGGCATGGCTTTCGACTTTTCCAGCTCTCCTTTTTCCCCTACCACCTGCCTCCATTTGTAGAGCTGCTCATGTATATTGATTTTTACCGGACATACATCCGAGCATGCTCCACACAGCGTTGAGGCAAATGGCAGTTCTTTAAACTTTTTTAGGTTGAATCCGGGTGTCAGAATGGATCCGATAGGACCGGGGACGGTGTGACCATAACTGTAGCCACCACTGCGGCGATATACAGGACAACTATTCATACAAGCACCGCAGCGGATGCATTTGAGCGCTGTGTAGAAGTCATCTCTACCCAAGTGTGCAGATCTGCCATTATCAACGATAATAATGTGCATCTCGCCACCCGGCTTGGGTTTTTGATGATGAGAGGTATAGATCGTAATAGGCTGACCGGTGGCACTCCTTGCCAACAATCGGGTGAATACCCCCAGGTCTCCGGCCCTGGGGATGATTTTTTCGATGCCCATGCTGTGAATTTGACATGGGACCATATGTACTCCCATATCGGCATTGCCTTCATTGGTACAAACGACAACTCCACCTGTCTCGGCAATGGCAAAATTTACCCCGGTGAGGGCCACGTCAGCCTCCAGAAATTTTTGTCGTAGATGCTGGCGGGCAGCTTCCGTGAGATACTGCGGATCAGCAGCTCCTTCGTCGGTATTAAGCTGTTCATGAAAAAGTTGTCCAACCTCTTCCTTTCGAATGTGGATAGCTGGTGCCACAATATGGCTTGGACCCTCATGACGCATTTGAATGATTCTTTCACCCAGGTCCGTGTCAACAACTTCAATATTATTTGACTCCAGGTATTGATTCAGATGACATTCTTCGGTAAGCATGGATTTGCTCTTGACCACCATTTTCGTGTCGTATCGCTTCAGGATATCATGAACAATCCGGTTGTGCTCATCTCCGTCAGATGCCCAGTGTACCTTTACCCCATTGGCCAGCGCATTTTTTTCAAATTCTTCCAGGTAATCATCAAGATTGCCCAACACATTGGTCTTGATCTGGGAAGCCAGATTGCGAAGATCTTCCCACTCCGGGACACCTCCTACTCCCAGGTCGCGTTTTTCCCTCAAGTAGGTGATCGCTCCGTTGTGCCAATCAGTTCTTTCTTTGTCAGCGATAAAGTCCCGGGCTTTGCGGGCATGATCCACTTTTACTGTATCTGTTTGCTTCATGTTGCTAACCGTTCAATATCTCTACCAGGTGAATCACTTTCACGGGGTCCTTTTTTCTCCTGAGCAGACCCTCCATATGCATCAGACAACTCATGTCTCCCGAAGTAATGAATTCCGCTCCATTGCGTTTGTGGTCGGCTATTCGGTCCTGCCCCATTTTGACCGATACTGCTTCCTCTCCCACACTGAAGGTACCACCAAATCCACAACACTCATCGGGTCTGTCCAATTCCACTAATTGAATATCTTTTACCAACTCCAATAATTGTCTCCACTTACTGTAGGGTGGAACCTGCAATTCCGTAGACCGGGCCATTCTCAGACCTCGCAATCCATGGCAACTTTGATGTATGCCCACCCTGTGGGGAAAACGAGCTTCGAGTTGGTTCACTTTTAGCACATCTGTGAGGAATGCCGTTATGTCATACATCCTTTCCCTGACCGATTTGACATCCGAATCCTGCTCGACGATATCGTAGTGGTGTTTCACGTGATAAGCAAAACCGGCAAACGTGTCCACCAGGTGTGAATAAATGGGTTTGGCCTCATGCTCAAGACCACTGTTGGCCAATGGCTGTCCACAACAGGTCTGACCTTCGGGATATACAACCTTGCAACCCATTTTCTCTAGCAGAGACAGGGTATCTTGCCCCACATGTGGGTAGAATTGATCAATGTAACAGGGAATAAACAGGCCTACTTCCATTTAATCAGTGGTATGGTTTTTATCAAATCAATGTAATAAACTCAATGATCTTGATGGTTGGTTTGAATCAGAAAGCCCTTTGCGATTTTTTACTCAAAAACAGAAACAGAGCACCACATGTCAACCATGTAGGCAAGGTTAAGAAAGAAAGAAATATACCCTGGGTGGTAGATATCAAATAAAAAATACCAAAACTGATACCCCAGGCTAGCAAAACAGCATGATTAAATTTGATGCCGGCCCATTCGGCATAGTTTCTCCTGATACCTACTTTGTCGGCAAAAAAGTGTTCGAATACAATCACTGCTCCCACCGGAGCCAGGATAAATCCGTACAGAGCCACAAAATCCAGCAGTTTCATGGCAACAGCAGGAAACAGTCCGGCCAATGTGGCTATACCACCGGCCAGGATTGTGACCCAAAAGGTAGAGGCCTTGGGGAAAAGTGCCTGAAAAGCCAGTCCTGCCCTGTAGATCGTAGGATTGGCAGTGGTCCACCCCGCAATAATGACGGCAAATATGCCAAAGTAGCCAATGGCATTATAAGCTAATGGACCCGGTGCCACCGGAGGTGCTTCGTTATTGTCAAGGTAAGAAAGCCCTTCCGGAGAGTTAAGGTAAACGGCATAGAGCAGACACGCTGCTATCCAGGCTATGTAGTGCCCCAGATACATTCCTCCTGCACTGGTCCATCCAATCCCGGCATTTTTGGCATATCGCAATACACTGAGATCTGACATCCCGATGTGCATGGCTGCATTGCAAAACCACGACCAGATAACCACATGCCAGAATGTGTACTTGATCTGACCGGGAAAAGGCTCTTGTCCCTGACCCCATATATTCCAGAAATCTTGGAAACTTCCCACCCCGAGTTGGCCCAGGGCTACGATCCCACAGGCAATAAAGGCAATCACTATGAAGGGCGACATCCAATTGGCGGCCCGGGAGACTGTTTCATATCCACGTGCTGCAATAATCGAAATAACAGCCCCTACAATAAGCACAGTAACCACCCAGCTGGTGCTGGTAGGCATCGTGTCAGTGAGTTTGGGCATGTCCATGTCTAACGGGACTCCAACTGCTGTGGAGGAAACCGTAATCATGGCCCCGGCCAGGAAGCAGAAGAGGATGCCGTTGGCAACATTGTAAAGTTTGACTAGGTTGGACCCACAGATCTTTTCCAGATGATAGTACAAAGTCAGACGGTGACTGACTGCAATCTCGGCGGTGAGGTATCGCCAGGAAAGTACTGCCAGAAAATTACCTAACAACAAACCAATGATCAGGTCAAATGCACTTACTCCCGCTGTGAGAAACAGTGGACCGATCACAAACTCCGTGCCTGCAGCATGCTCACCAGCATACATACCCAAAAAACTTCTCCAGTCTTTCCATGCCGAAGCCGGTACTGGTTCTCTTTCGTACTCCTCTGTTTGAGTAGTTTTAGTGGTCGCATCAGTTGTCATATCAGCACTTCGTTATGTTTTATTTTAAGTCGATTTCTTCAATTTACGGGCAATCTTTTTCAGCCCATAATGAACTTTGAGAAATTTGCTGCCTATTTTCCGGTTTCTCATAAGTAGCGCAGCTCCCAAGGCCGAACCCAGTGGGGACTTAGTGATTCGAACTTTGATTTTCGGAAAAGCTCTGTCTATTAAGGTGGTATAGATCTCATTATCGGCAAATCCACCATCGATGAATATCTTCTTCACCCTGGTGCCACCCATGGCCAGCTTGATCGACTTCTCTTGATAATCTGCCAGTTCCAATACCAGGCGATGATAGGCATCGGCAAAAGATTGCAGTTCACTCAAATTGGGTTCCCGAAAGTCTCCAGTCCCGGAAAACCGAAGATGGAAGCAATTATCTTTGATGGCTGCCACCCGTTTATGGCGATCTTCGTCGAAGCCCTGGTTTCGGTGTGCTCCATATTCCTGGTCAAAAGCCGGCTCAGGTATTCTACCTGTTTTTTGTGCTCATGTCCCAGGAATAACTTGGATGCCCTCACTGGATTTCCCTGGATGGTTTGGTAAAACAGACAATTCTGATCCAGGTCGCTTTGCGTGAATGTATCACTGGCAAAGGGATTCAGCGTCACGCTCCAGGTGCCGGTAGAAACCAGTAAAAAAGGCTTTTTATGACTTAGGAGGTACGGCAGCAAGGCTGATGAACTATCGTGTATTCCGACACCCACACGTATTCTGCGTCCATTCCATTGGGTAGTGATGCGTGTTGCTGTGGGAATCGAAAAAGGCAGGTGATAATCAATTCCCTCATCATACACCCAATGATGATAATTGGCTCGTTTATAGTCCCAGAGAGCCGTATGACATCCGATACTGGTGGGCTCTGAGACGGGAATGCCGGTTATGAGATAACTCAGGTATTGGGGCAGATGTAGGGAATACCTGATTCGGTGAAACACTTCCGGTTGAGTGTGTCTCAACCAGTAAAGCTGCATACCGGAGTTAAGCATATCGGAAGGCGGTGAAGCCGTTTCGATAGCAAATGATGTTTCGGGGCCATAAAGGTTGTAGAATTTCTCCTTAATGAAGTCCGGTAATGGCTTGAGGTAGTTGTAAAGTGGAGTGAGTACCGTTCCAAAACGATCGATATGAACGAAACTTGCTCCGTAACTGGAAAAATTAATGCCCTTCACCAGGTACTCATCAGACTGGGCCAGTTTGTCCAGGTTATTAAACAACCAGGATTTAATAGCCTCAAGGTCATCACATGGAAAACCATCTTCGTCTACCAATTCTCCAAACTGTTGATAGTCCTGGTAAACGACCTGAAATTTCTTGTCAAACAGGAAGCACTTCTTATTGGTTTTTCCAATATCAAATACGGCAATGACTTCCTTCATCTTTTCATAATCCTGTGGCCACCGATTTCAGTCCTCTGGATGTGATGAGTTCTTCCCGAATCCCCAGTTTGCGATAGGTCTTTATCGGGTCCAGGGCTGCATCGTATCTCAACCGGCTCTCTCTCACCAGAGGCCTCACATCTGTCCTGAATGCATCCTGTAATATTTCCTGGGCGCCCGTAACGTCATTGGCCTTTTGCAGGTCCTCCAGTTCCGATTGATCGACCAGCATAGCTTTTGCATAGGCGATCAGGATCGCATCCAGTGATTGTAAAAGATCCTCCAGGGGATCTTTCAGGTTATGACTGGCATCAATCATCCAGGCCGGTGAAGGATTTGATGAATCATTATTAGTAAGCCCATACACCAATTCATTAAATATGAGGAATAATTGGTAGGGTTTAATGCAGCCAACGGTCAGGTCATCATCTCCGTACTTGCTGTCATTAAAATGGAATCCACCCAGTTTGCCCTGGTAAATCAAAGTGCTGACGATTTGCTCTATGTTGGTGTTAGGTAAATGGTGTCCGAGGTCGACCAGGGTATAGGCCCTTTCGCCACAGGCATTAGCCAGCATAAAGGAGGTACCCCAGTCCTGTATGACTGTACTATAGAAATTGGGCTCATAGGGTTTGTATTCAATAAATAGTTGCCAGTCATCGGGCATGTGCTTGTATATCTCCTGCAGGCTTTTCATCGTATGGTCAAGTGCTCTGCGGAAATTAAGCTGGCCGGGGAAACTGCTTCCATCTGCCAGCCATACTGTGAGGGATTTAGAACCCAGATCAATACCGTGATTGATTACTTCAATGTTGTGTTGGACGGCCTGGGCCCTCACCGCAGCGTCTTCATGGCACAACGATCCAAATTTATAACTATGCACCTGATTTGCCTGGTCCTGGAAGGTATTAGAGTTAACAGCATCAAATACCAGGTTGTGCTCAGCAGCCAGTGCCTTGATTTCTCCCGGGTTCTCCGGGATATCCCAGGGTATATGGAGCGATATAGCACCTGCAGATCCCGACAGACTGTGCAGGATACCTACGTCCCTGATCTTTTGCTCCAGGGTTGCAGGCTCACCACCAAACGAAAATCTGCCAAACCGCGTACCACCGGCACCCAGAGCCCATGATGGAATGGCCACCTGAAATGCATGTAATTTGTTGACCACATTGTCAACGTCCACTGAACGAGCCTGCAAGGCACTTCCTAAATGGTCAAAAG
>JAUILF010000162.1 GCA_030433135.1 Bacteroidia bacterium
CCGCGAAAGCGGGTGGGTTGGCCATGGCCACCATCATAGCCTGTCCCGCCAAAGGCGGGAGTGAGAATCAAAAAGTGCTTATGTGCCCGTATTTGCAGCATATTTGGTTCGTAATAGAAAATCTAATGCATATTCCCGGTAAAAGGGAGTGCTCTTAAGCAAAGCACTCCCCCGGCTAAAAAGCTCTACATCAAAATTCCGCCTTGTATATCTTCACCAGGTCCACACCTCAATCATGCCGCCTTTACTTCCAACACCTGTGGATGTTCTGGAAGCCAAACCATTACTGATCCTCACATCTTTCACCTGGACCATATGGATGATCTCATTGATCCTGCGATAATCCGAGCCCATTGCCAGGCCATTGAGAAAATACAGAGGTGCATGGTCTGGAGAACGCCGGAATCTCACATCTGTTTGCATTCCCGTTCCGGTGACCTTAATTCCAGGCTGGTATCTGAGAAAGTCAGCCAGGTCGGTAAACTGCTCATACCTTAATGATTGTTTTGAGCCGGTTGGTACTACTGCACAATGACTGAATAACACAGCCAGCATAATCCACGTAAATGTTTTCATTTGTTTGCTGTTTGCAGGAAAAATCCCGATTGTCAATAAATACTATCAGCAAATAAACCCGGCAGATCATAATTAGATTTATTAACTTAATGAATTGATTTTGTGAAAACGATTAATTTCATTCATACATGGATTTGCGTCATTTGAAAATGATTCAGGCTGTAGCCAGAAACGGCACACTTTCAAAAGCCGGCAAACAGTTGCATCTGACTCAGTCCGCCCTTAGTCATCAGCTACGCGAACTGGAAGAAGAACTAGGCACACCAGTATTTCACAGGATCAATCGCAGGCTGGTATTGTCGCATGCCGGCAAGATCCTCCTTCAGGCTGCCGGCAATATCATGGCAGAACTCGAATTAGCCCATCAGCAAATCAGAAAGGAAATCAGTGGTGAGACGGGTGACATCAAGCTCAGCACCTATTGTTACACTTGTTACCACTGGCTGCCTGGGGTACTCAACCAGTTTCACAAAAACAACAAAAAGATCAACATTGAGATCTTACCCGAATACACCCGAAATCCTCTCGACGGATTACTCAACGGTTCCCTCGACCTCGTCATTACCAACCTGCATTTTGATTCGCGCAAGATCGCTTACCAGGAGTTGTTTTGGGATCAGCAATTAGCTGTGGTGTCGGATGATCATCCATGGGCTGTCAAATCCCATGTGATGCCCGGGGATTTCAACGATGAAAACATCATCATCTATTATGGTCCGTTTGAGGAGTCTACAGTTTATCAAAAAGTTTTGGCTCCCCACAATGTTAAGATTAACAAAGTCATCGAAATGCAATTAACAGAGGCAGCCATAGAAATGATTAAGAATGGCCTGGGTGTTAAAGTGATGGCTGCATGGGCTATCCAACCCTATCTCAAAGAACACCGACTCAAAGCAATACCTATCACACCCAATGGATTATACCGTACCTGGTATCTCGCCTACCTTAAATCCGTTGGCTGGAAAGACTACTTTGATGTTTTTCGGGTACACCTATTGAAGAGCATGAGAGCCGAAAATTGAATTTGACCTTGACAGTTATCACCGATCCTTAATGCCGGGCAAATCTTGTTTTTTCTATATTAGGTTTCTCTTTTCTCTTTTCAAAAAAGGACCTATGAAAAAGCTACTTCTGTTCATATTTATTTGCCTGGTCTCATTTGTTCGAGCTCAGGATGACCTTGCAGAACTTGAATTAAAGCAGGAAGTCATTCAATCTATCGAAGATCAATACTCAGACCTCAGCGCCCTGAGTGACAAGATATGGTCCTTTGAAGAAGTGGCTTTTCAGGAAACCAAATCTGCGGATGCTCTTTGTGCCTATGCAGAAAGTCAGGGTTTTACCGTCAAACGCGGAGTCGGTGAGATTCCCACTGCTTTTACAGCTGAATATGGAAGTGGCGAGCCTATCATAGGAATCCTGGGTGAGTTTGATGCCCTTCCGGGTTTGTCACAAAAAACGGTTCCCTATAAAGACCCCGTTCATGAAGGTGGTGCGGGACATGGATGTGGACACAATCTTTTTGGTGTGGCATCACTCGGAGCAGCCACTGCTATCAAAGAATTAATAGAGGACGGAAAGTTGCAAGGTACTGTACGCTTTTATGGAACTCCTGCTGAAGAGAAATATTTTGGCAAACTCTGGATGATACGTGCTGGACTCTTTGATGATGTGGATGTGGTCATGGACTGGCATCCCAGTGCCGAGACCAAAGCCAATGTACAAAGCAGCCTTGCGCTGGTTGATTTCATGGTGGAATTTACCGGGCAGGCCGCGCATGCTTCTGCTGACCCATGGAATGGTCGCAGTGCCTCGGATGCGTTGGAGTTGTATACCTCGGGTATCAACTTTTACCGTGAACATATCAAACCAACCGTGAGGATTCACTATCATATTCAGGACGCCGGAAAGGTAGTCAATGTAGTACCTGACTATGCCAGAATTTGGACGAGGGTGCGTGACACCAAAAGAGAAGGTATGGAAGAAGTCTGGAAACAGGTGGAACGAATTGCTGAAGGGGCAGCAATGATGGCCAATGTGGATTTTGAGATTTCCCTAATTTCCGGCATTCATGAAGTACTGGTAAACCGTACTGGTGGAGCCGCTCTGCAAGCAAACCTCGAATACCTGGGGCCGATCGAATATTCTGATGCTGAGCAACTCTTTGCCAGGGAGATTCAGGAAGCAACATCCAAACCTCAGGTAGGTCTGGACTCGGATATAACTCCACTTGAGGAAACGCAGGAACATCCTATGGGAGGCTCTACCGATGTCGGTGATGTCAGCTTCGTGGCACCGACCATACGATTGGGTGTAACTACAGCACCCAAGGACACACCCTGGCACTCCTGGGCTGTGGTAGCCTGCAGTGGCATGTCAATTGGACACAAGGGAATGGGTTATGCGGCCAAAGCACTATCTATGACCATGGTAGATCTTTACCAGGATTCTGAGCTGAGAACCAAAATCAAAGAAGAATTCAAGGAGAGGAAAGGTGATTACGAATACAAAGGAATGGTTCCCGATGGTCCACCTCCGATCGATGCTTCCGAGTAGGCCTGTTGCCTAAAAAGAGATATGGTCAATTCATTCCAAATGTCATAAACTGATTTTTTAGTCAATTTAGGATTGATGTCGCACTCTGGAGTGCTTCCTCCTGTATATTTGGTAATGAGCTTAATATCCATGCAGTTCACAACACACCAAATCGATCCGGAAAATCCGGTTTATGAAATCATTATGTCATCAAAATCTCAACCAATGAAACAGCTAAAATTGCTGCGAAATTCCTTACTCCCAGTGCTTTTATTGCTGGTGACCCACATTGCATCTGTCGCTAATAACCCAGATGAGCCAGCCACTGAAGACGAGGTGAGAATACAGGAAATTGAAGTCCGATTGGACGAATTGACTGTTAAAACGAAAGCATTGAAAGTCGCCAAAAAAGAAGCCGAAACCAAAGCGGAACGTAAGGCCATTAAGGAAGAATTAAAAAGCATCAGGGACGAAGCAAAAGCTTTGGATGCAGAAGGCAAAGCTCTTAGTGGAGGTATTTACATTGGAGCAGGGGCTTTAGTGGTGATACTTCTGCTCATACTACTTCTCTAACATTTGCAAGGGTTGGAAAACCCATACTGATACCTAAAATAATAGCAAGCCCCGGCAGGGTCCGGGGCTTTCGTATTTGTATCTTGGGTGGTAAAGAACTACGCGATGGAATCCGGACCTTTACAAGATCCTATTGAACGCCGCGCATCGGCAGAAATCCGAATTACCCGATTCCTGGCACAACAAATCAGAAATTCCACCACCTACTTTGGATACCCCGAAGTCCCGGAAAACAACGATCTTTCTATACTCGGGATAAGTGGCATTGCCAAGCTACACCTCAATAACGCCGGAGACCCTTCCATTCAGGGAAATGCTAAAATGCACACCAAGGAATTTGAAGTCGAGTTGCTGGAAGTTGTGGCTGAATTGTACGGTATTGGCGATAACCACTGGGGTTATGTTACCAGTGGTGGCACAGAGGGAAATCTCTATGGAGCCTATATGGGGCGAGAGTATTTTGCCCGTAAAAAGCTGTCCTGCGTCTATCTATTTTCATCTTCCAGCCACTACTCGGTACCGAAGAATGCCCGACTCCTGAACCTCGATTTTTGCGAAATAAAGAGCATGGACACGGGAGAGATAGACTACGATGCTTTTGAAGACTTTCTTTCCACATTAAAGGAAAGCGGGAATACAAAACCTGGAATCATACTTAATCTGAATATCGGGACCACCATGAAAGGAGCTGTAGATGATCTCAGCACCATAAATGGCATCCTGACCCGATCCGGATTTTCCACAGATGATATCTTTATTCATGCTGATGCAGCGCTGATGGGATTTATCTATCCCTTCACAAAATCGTGGCAAGACCTGTTTGAGATGGGTGTTAGTAGCATAGCCATTTCGGGACACAAATTTCTCGGAGCTATCCACCCTTGTGGAATTTTCATGGCGAGGAAAGACCATCATCAGAAATCGTTCGACGACCGGTGGATCTCGTATGTAGGCACCAGCGATACTACGATAAGTGGATCAAGAAATGGATTTCTTGCACTCAACTTATGGTACCTGTTGTTTAAGAAAGGCATAGAAGAATATCGAAATGAAGCACTGACCTGTATTGCCAATGCAGAATATTTGTACGACTTACTCAAGACAGCGAGCTATCCGGAGACATCGCATTTTCCTGACCAAACCATCGTCACATTTCGAAAACCGACCGACAAAATTGTAAAGAAATATCAGCTTGCTACGGAAGGCGATCTGGCTCATGTGGTAGTGATGCAGCATGTTACCCGCAAACGGATTGAAGCATTCTCCAAAGAGCTCCTGGCATCCAGGTCATAACCTCATGCAACAATCGCTTGAAATTGCCCTATTTTAGTAATGAAAAGCTCACCTCCGAAATCTCACCACAGAGTCTGTCATTGGGTCTCCCTTCTTACATTTCAAGCATGATCCAGGAAAACTTAATAAATTAAGAAGAACATCCATTTCCAACCTGCGAGAATGAATACCCTACTCTATCTTCTTGTTAACTTTACTGTCACAACAATTCATAAACTGCCGGTAAACTTTGATTGGTAATAAAAAAGTCGTTGTGATCATGCCTGCCTACAACGCAGGACAAACACTGGAGATTACCTACCGTGAGATTCCATTTGATGTGGTGGATGAAGTCATATTGGTAGATGACTGCAGTAGTGACGACACTTTTGAAAAGGCTACTGCATTAGGGGTTAAACACATAATTCGTCACGAAGAGAACAAGGGATATGGAGGTAACCAAAAAACCTGCTACAACAAAGCCCTCGAACTGCAGGCTGATATTGTGATCATGCTTCATCCTGATTATCAATATACACCCAAGCTGATTCATTCCATGTCTTACCTGATAGCCAATGATGTCTATGAAGTTGTATTGGCATCCAGAATTCTTGGAAAAGGGGCCTTGCAAGGTGGCATGCCTCTTTATAAGTACCTGTCCAACCGTTTTCTGACTTTGATCCAAAATATCCTGATGAATCAAAAACTATCTGAATACCACACCGGCTATCGGGCATTTTCGGCTCATGTCTTGCGGTCCATCCCCTTCAATCTCAATTCAGATGACTTCGTATTTGATAACCAGATGTTGGCACAAATTTGCTATGCAGGATATCCCATAGCTGAAATCACGTGCCCAACCAAATATTTTGAAGAAGCCTCGTCCATTAACTTTCTTCGAAGTGTCAAATATGGATTAGGTGTTCTCGCCACATCTTTTTCCTATGCCGCCCAGCTACTGGGATTGGGTAAGTTTCACATTTTCTCTGGAATAACTTTCAAACACAACGCTACAAAAAACGATACGTGAAGCAACTGAGGAAAAGACTCTTTTCTACAGTACCCAAAAATATCAGACCATTTTCCATCGACCGTTTGACTGGAGCCATATTGACATTTTTTGTCGGGCTAGATGGTATTTGCAATACGGTAAGGTATTGGCAATAGTGACCGCACCAGACCTATTGAATCTCAGCCCGCGGTAGAGATGACTTAACCGGAACGGATCCATTTGTCTGAGCACTCATTGATGTTTGCATAGTGACGTCAACAGACTTACCGACCATAGCGTCATCTGCTGCTATTGATTTCTCAAAAGTAGAAACACAGAAATCATCCAGCCAAAACCGACTATTTTCATCTACCGCATAAAAATTAATAGCAGCAAAATCCTCAGAACCACTTGAACTGCCGTGACTCCAGTTCAATGGCCACGAAGTCACAACCTTATCGTCAATTTCGAGTACATACAGGTCCGATCCAGTGTCTCTTATGATGTCAATCTTTAGCCACTGACCCTGTTCAAAAACAAATTCAAGTCTGCGACCATTAATTAAAACGAGACCACTTTCATCAGTATTGAAATAGACCTGGGCACCGAATTCCTGACCAGGAATTTCGGTTTTCTGTATATTGAAATAGGCCGACGCCCCAGTACCAACATACATATTCCACTGTAATGAAATGGATTCACCGCTGTGAGACCCCGGACTGAACAATACATCAGGATTGTCCAGTTGATCGTGTTCTATTTTTAGCACCTTTCCCCAACTGTAACTTTGCAACTCACCCTGATTGCCGTTTTCAGTCCAGGGTGACCATTGGTCTGAATTGTCAAAGCTAACCGCGCTGTGGTTTTCAAAATCTTCACATGCTATGATGTTCAGGTCATCGGGACAACTGCAACTCAATCCACCAACTTCATTACCTGGATACATCTGACCAATGAAGATCTTGTCCTGGCTTGACAGATCAGTATTATAGGAAGAATTCCAGTTACCAGTTACTAAAGACCTGGGAATATAGTAGTGCATAATGGACCCGGGATCATAGTCTGAATAGTTAGTATAACCCGTACTGTATTTGGAAAAGATATTGTTGTTTACTTCACTGGTAGACCAACCTTGTGTCCGGCTGTAGTAATCATACACAGCCCGCTTGTTCCAATTAATAGTTACTTCCGGATGTTGATGTTCATGGGATAAACCCAGGGCATGACCAAATTCATGCAAGGTGGTTCGGCGAAATTCAGATTCACTGGTTCGGGAATGAAACCAACCAAAATTCATAGTCGCCCGATTGGAGGAGATGTACTCATTAGTTCGACCAACGTAAGACCATGAACCATCATCAAGGTCAAAAGAAATTCGGATATCACTGGGCTCTGATGAAACGAATTCAAACTTAATATTTGCATGATCCGACCACTGATGGGCATAATGCATAACCCTATTCCGTACATATTCGCTACCTCCCAGAAATCTGACTCTCAACACCTCTTTGTCCCAAAATAAATGTGACGGACCAAATGCCCTGCCATGATCATCCATAAAAAACTCAGTGCAAATACCGTACTCCGGTGAAATTTCACCTGAGATATCCAGTACATCAATTTCCAAATTTTCGTCCTGTGAACAATTGAGAAATAAGACTGAAATAACTGCAAAAAAGAAGAGCAAAGAAGGGGTAGATTTCATGACCAATAGTTTAGTTAGGTATCATCTGGTCATATAGAATATCTTATTAGGTTCGAAAGCAGTTCAATAAATGGTCTTTCGCCATATTGTATTTTTAAGAACACACGTCTGACGGATTTTATGATGCGCCGAGGTGCCACTTAACAGTATATTAAAAGGCATTCTTAACCAAATCCAAATTTATTACCCGGGAAAAATCTGCAACTTCAGTACTGACAACAAATTCCCGACCAGCACCCGCAAAGAGGCCTGTTGAGAAAATCATTACCAATTGTATCGCAGTGAAAGAATAAAATTCCTACCAAGGTCATCAGCAAAATACCTGAGCCGGTCTGTATAACTTCGATACCGAACATTAAACAGGTTTTTCACTTCGAAACTCAGAATGAAGTCAGAAATTGATGTTTGTGCGGAAAAATTAGTTAGGAGGTAACCATTGGGAGGTGCAATGATATCGAAATCTGATGCATCGTTAACAAACAGATCCAAATCAGTTTGGTAGGCATTGAGTAGCTCATCCACCGGAATGATCCGAGGATATTGAGTCTGACGGAAGTGATAAGCCAAATCCATAGAAAAAACAGGATGACTGAAAAATGCCCAATCCTGGGCCTCATATGAAAATTGCCAACTCACGCGTGGTGGTGGTTGTCCCACAAACTTGTCACCATCCGGGACCTGGGCTGACCACAAATAACTTCCTTTGAGATGGGAAGCAAGCGATGATGTATGTTGTAAGTTGATGCTGAGGTCCAGGCCCCAAAACAAGGCATCGGTCTGATCATAAATGAAGAAGGGTGTGGTTCCTCTTACCGTCCTGGTTATACCGGCAGGTCGGGCATATATATAGTCCGTAATAAAGTTGACATAACCGGTTAATTCCCATTGGATCTTTTCGGTAGTCCTGGTCAGAGAACTTATCCACTTATATCCCACTTCCGGTGTCAACGGTTTATCCTCTTCTGTAAGTATTCTGCGCGTTGTGACAAAATCAGACCCTTCATCGATTTCATATCGCCATAATCCATATTCAATGAAGCTTAGATGACGGCCAAACCGGTATAGCTCGGCAATATTCGGTGGTCTCCAGGCAGTACCCAGATTTGAACGAAAATTAAGCCCATCTCCAAATTTCCGGCTATATCCTATGGTACCGCTAAAACTTTCGAACTGGATTTCATTGCGATAAATGAGGTTATTGGGTTGCCTGCCGGTAATATCAGCTTCCACATGATCATAACGTAATCCCATTTCAAATACATGATCACGATACTCCAACTGCTCGATCAGATGCACGCCGTAGCGTGTCTGCTTGTAATTGGGAATAAAGGGTATAGTATTAGTCCCCTCCAGGTTCTCATTTTTCTGGTAGTCCCACTGCACCCCTACAGATCCCTGAATACCATACCAACTTGGATGTCTCCACAATCCCTCAATACTACTGGTAGAAAGTTGAAGATCAATGTTCGGAACCGGTGTGTCGGTTCCTTTGCGTACGTCAAATTCCTGTCTGGTATTAAACTGATAACCATACTGCAATGAGAAAGACTGCTTTTGACCTACCCAACTTGTCTCGACTTTCGCCAGTGTGTGTGACACTTCCTGTTTTGGAGGATTAATATCGTAACTGAAGGGTTCTGTAAAATTGGGTACTTCTGCATCTAATGCAAGCAAAAGATCATCCAGGTTACCGTTGACCGACCCTCGTAAAATACCAAGTTCCTGCTTGAAATGTGAAAAACGCACCTCAACATCCAATTCCGGCAGGGGATGTAACCTTAAGCCACCCATCAGACTGGCTTCATCCTTACCCGTATTGGTCAGCTGATAATCAGGAGCATGTAGGTCCCCCTGCTTCAACACCGAACCACCTGCCATTAAACTTATCCACTTAAACCCCTGGTGCATCTGCAAGGTAGCTTCTCCTGAACGCCCATTAGACTTACCAGTGATCTGTACCTCTCCACCAAAGCCAGACGACAGTTCAAGATCTGGTGCATTTATCAGGATGACTCCCCCTAGTGCACTGGGTCCATATCTTACGGTAGAGGCACCTTTAATCACTTCAAGCCTGTCTGCTAAAGATGGATCGATTTCGGGAGCATGATCGCGTCCCCAGTTTTGATACTCATGCCTCAAACCCTCATTAATCATGAGAATGCGATTGCTGTGTAGGCCATGAATAATGGGCTTCACGATATTCTGCCCTGTAGATAATGTATTCACTCCCGAGATTGAACTAGCCACATCTCCTAATGATTCGGTAGACTTGTTAGGCAACTTTTTGAGGTCAAGTTTTTCAGTAACACCAGACACCAGGCTTCCTGCATGGTGTTCAGCTTCTACAATGACACTCTCCAGGGTGTGTTCTTCTGAAACGAGAAAAACTTCAACGGTCGAATGATGATAGTCATGGTGGTGTTGAATGGACTTGTAACCCACATACGAAATCACCAGATCAAATTCCTTTTCACAAATTCCTTCAATGGTAAAAAATCCATCTTCATCAGTAGTTGTACCAGTATCAGTATCAGCGATCAGCACATTAGCAAACATCAGGGGTTCATTGGTCTGAAGGTCCCGTACCACACCCTGTACGATATAGGAGCAAGGTGTTGCCTCTTGAGCAACTGCGTCGATACATAGCAAACAGGTAGAGGTAATACTTAGAAAAAACCTCAAGAGGGCTGACCTACACCATTTCATACCACAAAGATGCAACTTTGTTGCGTAAGGGGGTGTTTTTTGTCACTGATTGTGACAATCCTTACAAATTCCTGACACCACGAATTGTTGTTCTTCTACCAGATAATTAGTTGGAAACTTCAAGTTGGTAGGAATCACCACATTCAGGCACGACGTCGTATCGCAAACCCGGCAGTAAAAGTGTACATGATTATCCTGATGATCACCTTCGGAACAATTCGAAGAACACATGGCATATTTCTTCTTACCCGTTCCATCAGCAATACTATGGACTAACCCCGCATCTTCATATGCTTTCAGAATTCGATAGAGTGTGATCCGATCTATTTCTGAGAGCTTCTGTTCGATTTCGTTACTGGAGATGGCTTGATCACCTGTTTCAGAAAGCGCCTGCAGTACCTCTTTACGTGATTTTGTGACTCGTAGATTGGCGTTATGCAGTAAGTTTGTGATCTCCGTGTCTTTCATCCGATAGTTGTTTGTCACTACAAATGTAGATGTTATTTCAAATCCAGGCTTAAATCGTTCATGATTGAAATCCAAAAAGGCCATGGAAAACCAGTTTCCATGACCTTATAACACACTTCAATACCCAAATTTACTGTGCTTAGTACAGTATGATCCGCTTTACATATGTTTCGTCATCGATGCGAATCATAACATTATACATTCCGGAAGTGAATGAACTCATGTCGATCTCAAATTGGTGATCTTTGATTGTTTGACTGGGTATTACCTGCATTGATGCCCCTGAAGAATTAGTCACTTCAATTTCGACCGGATTTTCTTCTGTTAATTCAACCTTGAGATTAAACCTACCTACAGAAGGATTGGGAAATACGTTCAGAAGTCTGATCTTATCATCACCAAGATTTACAAGGTCGTACAAGCTGGTTGTTTCATCACCCGATGAACGTTCAACTACCAGGCCTTCCCAGGTGGCGCTACAGCCATTGGCATCCGTAACAACCAGGTCGTAGCTTCCCGCTGAAGTAAAGTAAAGATCTTCTTCAATGGAAACCAGATCTCCATCAAGCCACCACTCATAACTATAAGGCGCTGTTCCACCACCTACGGTAATATTGAGTGCTCCATCACCCAGGGTGTCTGTTTCGCTGACTGACAGACCATTCATTAGAGAAAGTGAATCGGGTTCACATAAGTGATATATCTCGTCTATGATACAACCCGTAGCAGAAATACCGGATACGCGATACTCTCCTTTATTGAGACCATGTGCCAACATACCTCTTTGGTTTTCCTGATCATTCCAGGTCAGGTAATAGGGGCCGTGTGAGTCTGGAAGTGTCAGCGCAATCATACCGTCTGATTCGGCATAACAAGTTGGTTCCTGTAGATCTGCTTGGACATCCCAGGTATCGATATCCACCAGATAACGAACTACGTCAAAACCTCCGTCCTCATAGGAAATAATGAAGACATTTTCAGTAATACCAACAGGAAAAATACTTCCACTACACAGGCCGGAAACCTGGGTTACAGTATATTCAAGAGTTGTATCGACCGTAGGCATGGAGAAAAAGAAAGGTTCACTACAATCTACAATCACAGTATCTATGTTGTCCGGACCATCATCCTCAGGACATGCGTCATTTTCATATATATTAATATATGATGCTGAAATACAACCTGTCTCAACGTCAGTAACTTGTACAACATAGGTACCAGAATGATCAACCTCGATGGTAGGTTGATGAGTAGGGCTGAGAATATTTCCGGTTGTAGTAGACCATTGGATCGAAAAACTACCTTCAGTTAATACCGAAACATCCAGTAAGGAATTAGTCTCACAATCAATCATCATATCACCAGATGGGTCAATCGCTGGATAAGTTTGGTCACCAACGACAGCAATCTGATCGATGGCCACGCATTCGGTACCCGGTACTTGTGCCATAACCTGATAAACACCCGGACTACCCACTTCAATCGAACTTCCTTCAGTAGTACCGAGAATTGTTCCTGATTCTGTACTCCAGGTAAGTACTGCTCCCTGACTATATCCATCGACGATTAACATGGTGGTCTCATTACAGGTAATGGTAGCATCAGAGGGGCCTATCACAATGGGTTCAACGTCACTCACAACCTGAACCGTATCATACGAAGTGCAGCCACTGTTGGGGTCAATCGCAGCAGCCACATATGATCCAGGAGAACCAATTGTAAGGGTTTGTCCCGCTTGCAAAGTAACTCCCTGCAAGTTTTGCCATGCCAACAAGACGTTTGTATTGTTTTGACTTGTGGCAGTTACCTGAATAGTCTCACCACAATTAAGTTGGAGATCCTGACCAGCATCCACTGAAAAAGGGGTTCCGGCTGTAACCAGGATCTGATCCGATGCCGTACAACCGGTCTGCATATGGGTTGCGTGCACCACATAGCTACCGGGCTTGGACACTTCGACACTGAACCCGTCCTGGTTCATGATTTCTCCATCAGTGGTCTCCCATTGCACAACAACACCTTCCTCAACGCTAACCACCGCATCCAGGATGAGTGATCCGTTACTACAACTCATTGAGATATCTGGTCCGAGTTCAACACTTAAATCGCTGCCGCTGATTTCGATGGTATCTCTCACCTGACAACCCAAATCAAGATCAATGGCTGCCGCAATATAGGTTCCGGGTACCTTAACTTCGATCTGATGTCCCAATGCAGAGCCTGTAATTTGACCCCCAATAGTCTCCCATTCGATCTCTACATTCAATCCGGCATCCACACCAGATTCAATAATAATGCTTGTATCGTTGCAGCTAAAGAATTGGTCCTCACCG
>JAUILF010000163.1 GCA_030433135.1 Bacteroidia bacterium
AGGAGAAAATCTGACAGATGAACATACTCCTGCTTGCAAGATCCCATACCGTGTCTTGATTTCTCCGGCAGTACATAACCATCTTAAAAAACTATAATGAAGTTTAATTTTCCTTATCTATCCTTGCTGGGCTGTATAGTTCTTCTATCCCTCACCTCCTCCTGTACTCCAACGACCGAGACAACACCGTCGTCAGAACAGGAAATGACGCAGGAAGTTGATCCACTGCCATCGTGGAATGAGGGCCAAACCAAAGAATCCATCATTGCCTATGTCAGTAATGTAACAGATCCCGGCAGTCCTGATTTTATACCCGTTGAGGATCGCATCGCTACCTTTGACAATGACGGAACCCTATGGTCAGAAAAACCTGCTTACTTCCAATTTCTTTTTGCTGCTGATCGTATCAGGGAGTTGGCAGAGGATCATCCGGAATGGAGTAATCAACAACCCTATCAGGCCATTCTGGACAATGATATGGAAACCCTGGCCCAACAGGGTATGAAAGCTCTGCTGGAGATCATAATGGCTACTCATGCCGGAATTACTACTGATCAATTTGACATGATTGTTCAGGACTGGATCAACAATGCCCGACATCCAACCAAAAACAGACCCTACAATGAACTGATTTATCAACCAATGCTCGAGTTACTGACTTTTTTGCGGGAAAATCAGTTTAAGACCTTCATAGTATCCGGAGGTGGCATCGACTTCATGCGACCCTGGGCTGATAATGTATATGGAATTCCCAAAGATCAGATTGTCGGGAGTTCTGTCAAGATCAAATATGATTACAACAATGGAAATCCGGTCATCAACCGACTTCCTGAGATCGACTTCATTGATGATAAGGAGGGCAAACCTGAAGGTATCCAGAAACATATTGGTCGCAAGCCGGTCTTCGCGGCTGGCAATTCTGATGGAGACCTGCAAATGCTTCGTTGGGCCGCAGCTAGTGAACATAAAAGCTTCCCGCTGTACATTCACCACACGGACGCAGAAAGAGAATGGGCATATGACCGCGAATCGCACATAGGTCAATTCGATCTAGGCCTGGATGAAGCCAGCGAAAAGGGGTGGACGGTCGTTGATATGGCAAAGGACTGGTCCAATATCTACCCTTTTGAAACAGATGGTAATTGAAATTATTCCTAGCTTTGGTAACACGTTGAGTACAACGGTAAATTTAAACCTTCACATGCTACAAATGTGTATCTGGAACCAGCCCTTAAGTAACCTAAATCATCTATCACAAATACAAGAATATGAGCTATCGTAATTTGATTTTCATCATGCTGTGCAGCCTGGGATTGAGCCTGCAATATGGCTGTTATCCTGACGGTGCCCAGTATATTGACGAATTTGACATTACCTACACCACTTTTGATGAACAATATGATTTTTCCGGCAATAGTACTTATGCGAGGCCCGATCGTATTGTCATAGATGTGGAAATAGACCGTTTTGGGGATACTACCTACATCTATATGAAAGACCGTTTTGCCCAACCGCTACTCGCCGGGATCGACGAAAATATGCAGAACTATGGCTGGAGTAAAGTTGATATTGAGGACAACCCGGATCTTCTTTTGATGCCTGCAGGTATTTCATCCACCACCTACTTTTACAGCTGGTGGTATGACTGGTGGTATTGTCCCTGGTATCCTGGTTGGGGTTGGTATTGGCCTCCCTACTATCAGGTATCCAGTGTAACCACGGGTTCGTTTATCATGGCCCTGAGCGATCCAAATGATGGACAGGAGTCGCCAATCAACCGATCCGGTATATCCTGGCTCTCCGTTAACAATGGCATTCTTACCGGTGCCAATGACGTGACGCGAGCCTTGAATGGAATTGATCAGAGCTTTATTCAATCACCCTATCTGAAAATCAATTGAAAATGAAAAAGATCTTATTTATAGCCTTAATGGCAACTTTGGGCCCATTTGCATCTAATCAAACTATAGCCCAGAGTCAGATAGCCTTGTCCTACTCAGTTGGATTCCCTGTGGGTGATTTGGCCAAATTCATTACTGCAGCCAGTTGGCGTGGTGTAACTTTCGACTATCATGCTATGGTCAACCAGCATGTAGGATTCGGCTTTTCTACGGGTTGGAATGTCTTTTATGAAGAGATCGGTCTGGACACTTATACCTATGAAAACCAGACGCTTACAGGTCGCCAGTATCGCTTCAGTAATCATCTGCCCATTCTCTTCAGTGCGGGCTATTATTTTAAACCCAATTCTACCCTGGATCCCTTCTTCACCCTGGGTATAGGAACCATTTATACGGAACGGAGAACGGAAATTGGCATATTTCAAATAGAGCAGGATGCCTGGAATTTTGCCCTGGTACCGGAAGTAGGAGTATTATATGACATCAATGGGATTACGATAGTCTCCATGTCGCTACAATATTATAATGGCTTTCAGGCCGGCAATGAATTGGATGCAGCACAGAATTACCTGGCCTTTAAGCTGGGATTTCAGCTCTAAGTAGAAACTTTACCGAGCCCTGGCAGTCAAAACCTTTGAAAGTGAGAAAGAAATAGTTATCTCAAATAAAACCTCAAAAAAATGAAAAATCTAATCAAGTTCAATCTTTTAGTTACAATGTGTTGTTTGCTGGTCTTACCTTCCTCAGCCCAGGTAAAAAGTGACTACGACAAGGATGCTGATTTTAGCAAATACCAAACCTACAGCTTTGCCGGATGGCAGGATGATTCAGATAAGCAAATAAACGAGTTTGACAAAAAACGTATTCTCGATGCCTTAAAATCTGAATTTGATAAACGAGGTATGATGCTAAAAGAAGGCGATGCAGATGCCAAGATCGTGCTATACCTCGTTCTTGATAATAAGACCAGTACTACTGCCTACACGGACTACATGGGTGGCATGGGTTACGGACCCCGTTGGGGATGGGGCATGGGCGCTGGCATGGGCTCTTCTACAACTACCTATTCGCAGAATGATTACACCGAGGGAACTATGGTGATAGATATGTATGACGCTGATTCAAATAAACTGGTTTGGCAGGGTGTCATGACCAAGGCGATCCAGGAAAATCCCAAAAAAAGAGAAAAAACGATCCCTAAGAGTGCCAAGAAATTGATGAAGCAGTTCCCTGTTTCTGCCAAGAGTTAATTGAATGTAGGGAACACGATCTGTTTATAAAATCTAGGAAGGAGACCACCGGCATTAAGTCCGGTGGTCTTTTCGTTTTTGGCATATACTATTATAAATCGTTGGAGATATCAATGGTCTCATCTTTAATTATCTTAGTACACCAAACATCTACTAGCTTTGATCTACACTCGCGTTATTCATCTACAAATAATGTTAAGGTTGATTGTGGCGATAGTCGCCATTATATCACTGACTCCGGCGACATCCACAGCCCAGCAGGGCCCATCCATGGGAGACCAGTTTTTTAAAGACAGCCTTAGACAAACCCCTTATCCCTATACTTTGCCTATACTAGGTCAAAAAGTCAGAGAATTGGGGCAGGATTTGCCCTACCCCATGGGTGGTATGTTTAACTTCATTCATCAACAGACCCGATTGGAACTTACCAGTCTCAAGGTGGGATTCGGTGATCTTCCTCTTACCGAACTGGATTTCGTCACATTTGACCCCATCGAAAATGTGGGCAATGTTTACAATTTCAGATTTGATAACTGGATCTTGCCTTTTCTCAATGTATATGGCATTTATGCCTATGGAAATGGTACAGCAGAAATACCTATGACCTTTCCAATTCAATATGATATAAAGACTTCACCAGTGGTAAGCACCTTCGGTGGAGGAATCGTATTGGCCTATGGAATCAAGAATTTTTTTGGTGCCTACAACCTGAATTTATCCTGGTCCAATACCAGTGCCCTGGATGACCTGGTGTATGGACGGGTGCAAAGTATTCGAGTTGGTCGGATCTTTAATCTTAAGAAAAGATATCATAGCATAAGTATCAGTGTTGGCGCGCAGAAACAGGTAGTAGATCGTCTATCGGCCGGGCAAATCACATTTGGTGATATTTTTGACAACCTGGATCAGAGCCATTTAGATGACCTTAGAAATCAAATTCAGGATGAGGCCCAGAACTGGTATGATGATCTGTCCCTGGCTCAAAAATTGGTAGTGGACCGGTTGGTAGAAACCATGGAAGATTGGTTTGATGGAGTAAATGTCAGAGATGTGCCGATTCATTACTCTTTTGAAAAAGAGGTAATTGGTGAATGGTCTTTTCAGCTAGGTGCACAATACAATCACGGCAAACGCTGGTGGTATCGTATGGAAGGAGGATTTGGCAAAGGCCGGACCCAATTGTTGATCTCGGCAAATTATCGTTTCGGTATTAAAAAGAAAGAATTCAGGTAGTGCAGACTCCTTGTAAATACCGGTTAGTCTGGCTTTACCTGGTCGCATATCTGCTATTAGGATTTCTTCCCATTAACCTACAGGCCCAATCCGGGATCAAGGACTGGATGGCCAGAAGGTCAGCCCATAAAGATTCCGTTGTCGCACAGGGCAAGCCCTTCCTTAGTCCTATGTTGGGGCCCGGTTACACACCGGAAAACGGGTTGTTGATTGGAGGCGGATTATTGTATACTTTCAAAACCAATCGTGATGATACGCTCATTCAGCGATCTTCCCTCCCGGCCATGGGATTTATCAGCACCAATGGCAATGTCGGACTCAACAGTAATATTTCCACTTTCTGGTGGCAGGACAAGTTTCGGCTCATGGCGCGGATCAAGCTGGCCAATGGCAGAGATGACTATTTCGGTGTAGGCTTTGCCAAGTCCGAGCAGATTAGTCAAAGTGATACCACATCCAAATACCTTCGGACACAATGGCGTGCACGACCGGAAGCCCTTTTTCGGGTTTTTCCAAACTTTTTTGCTGGAGTTATAGTCGATTTCAATAAGACTAATGTAAAGGAAGTAAATCCGCTGATGGCCCTGGACCAGGACTATCGTACATTTGGACCGGAGAACTATAATGCCGGTGTCGGATTCTCACTGGGGTATGATAGCAGGGATTTTACCAAAAACGCCTGGAGTGGCTGGTATGCTTATTCATCCGGGGCGTTTTATGGAGATTACCTGGGTAGTAACAACCACTATCAGATCTACGAAATAGACCTGAGAACTTACCACCAAATCCACCGGGAGGGAAATGTTATAGCAGTTAAGTTGTACACACGATTTGGATTCGGGGATGTGCCTTATGAGGAACTCACCCGCATTGGTGGAGGTGATGCTCTCCGAGGATATCTTAGCGGTAAATACCGGGATAAAGCCGGAGTTTACCTTCTTACCGAGTGGCGACATATGTTTTTAAAAACCTCAGGTGACATGAGCAATCATGGGATTGCAGTCTGGCTGGGTTCCGGTAGTATCGCCAATGAATTGAGTCAAGTTACTGAATGGGTACCCAACCTGGGAGTGGGTTATCGCTGGCAGGTTCAGCCCCGTATGAATCTCAGAATCGACTTTGGCATTGGCAGAGAATCGTCAGGATTGTATTTTAATTTTGGAGAGGCTTTTTAGCTGGTGTTGTGGTCTTGTGGTCTTGTGAAACACCTGGGATCCAGATGAGGAGATACATTGTCCCCCTTTGAGAGCCTCTGATGGGGCAACAATGAACCAAACCTCTGATTTGACTTCATTGTGGGGGTGGATTGTATAATGGTACCGGGTGCTGGGTACCCAGCCAGAGGCTGGCGAAGCGGGTGCCGGGTATCCTCTTATCCTCTCATAAAATACGTTGACAACAATCTGGTTGATCTTGGTTCCTGTACGACTGAACATCAATTCCACATTAGTATTCACAGAAAGTGGCTCCGGAGGAGCCAAACCTTTGTAGCAAAAATCTACACTAGATTTCAAGCCCCATCGGGGCGACACTTTTTGTTGAGACGTTGAGGGTTGAGGGGTTTAGGGGTTGAAAAATACTTGATAAGAGTCTGATAGTCAATGATATACCTCTTGTCCCCCTTTAAGGGGGCAACAATGAACCAAATCTCTGATTTGGGCTTCATTGTGGGGGTGGAATGCGAGTTCTGAACCTCAGAAAATCTGCTACCGGCCACCGGTATCCCGCCACCAACCCAAAGGTTTATCGTATATTTAAACCACATAACTTAATCATCCATGAAATCATTTTATCTAACATGCTTGTTCACCTTTTGCCTGGCTGGATCCGGACTAGCACAGGGCTTAAACCTCAATCTTTATGGAGGCTACGTCTTTGATGATCGCTTTGATTCATATTTCGATCTGGGCCGATATTATGAAGGGAAGTTGAAAGGAGGATTCCAGTGGGGTGCCGGATTGGAATATTTAACTAATCCCCTGATGGGTATTGAATTGGTATATATCAGACAGGACAGCGAAGCACCAACCAATTACGTGACGGATGTACTTCCACGATATACTGTTTTTGAAGTAGACATGAATTACATCATGCTAGGTGGGATCAGGCATTTGCCCATTGATGGACCCCTGGAAGGAAATGCCGGTCTGATGGCCGGAATGGTAATCATTGGTCTAGACAATCCCGACAATGGTCGATCGGATTCCGCTACCAAGTTTGCCTGGGGTGTACGAGGCGGCCTTACCTACTGGGCTTCGGAGGTTGTGGGTATTAAACTCCAGGCTCAATTATTGTCAGCTGTGCAGTCAATGGGTGGAGGACTTTATTTCGGTACCGGAGGGGCTGGGGTAGGGCTAAACTCCTATTCCACGATTTTTCAGTTCACTCTGGGTGGTGGTATCAGCTATAAGATAAAGTAGCCCTACTGAAGCCGCCAAAGACCATCGGATTGCCGGGTGCCTTGTCCTGGATTATTGGCAATGTAAAGAAAAGCCTTCATTCGTTTTTGCCAATGAACTGCCGGGCTTGTCGACCTTGTAATTCTAAACATATTCAGGTACTTTTAACCATAAAATCATTTCCAATGCCTGGTCTGTCGAAACGTTTTTCTCTTTCCCTGATGGGATTACTACTGATTCTACTATTGGCTCCGCAAAAAGTCGAAGCACAAAGACTGCAGAGAGGTGGCAGTCATGGCATGTCCCGACAGGCTCCCTCGCGCAATATGTCCCGACAGGCACCATCTCGCAATATGTCCCGACAGGCACCATCTCGCAATATGTCCCGACAGACGCCTTCTCGTAATTCAGCACGAACCTCTCCTTCACGACAGGCTCCTTCGAGAGCAACCTCTGGTTCCAACCGCTCCATTAATGGAGGTAACCGCACCTTGCCCGATCGCAAGGTATCCACAAATAAGGGCCGGGTTAGCAATACCAACAGATCCACAAATAGATCCACTAACCGCTCCAATAATAATAACAAAGTCAATGTGGGTAATAAGGTTTCGACCGGTAACAGGACCAATATCAGCGGGAACAAAGTCAATGTTGACAGAAGTCGAAATAATGTCAACATAAATGTTGACAATAGCGTACATATTCACAACAACAGGAACACTTATGTGCGTCCTCCGGTGCGACCCTACGTTCGTCCTCCATATGTATACGGCGGATTTCATTTTTATGCCTTTCATCCTTACTACTACCACCCTTATCAGCCCTATTATTGGGGTCCGGTTTGGCATCCCTGGGGCTTTTTTGTCGCTGCTTTGGCCACCACGGCCATTGTTGTGAGTGTAAACAACCAGCAGTACCACTATGACCAGGGTGTATACTATGTAGAAAGCGATGGAGGTTACACGGTAGTCCAGGCTCCGGTAGGTGCCACAGTGAAGGAACTACCCAAAGAAACGGAAGAGGTAGTTGTAAATGAAACTACCAATAATTACTATTATGGTGGTGCCTTCTACGAAAAGAGTGAAGAAGGATACACCGTCGTACCAGCTACAGCCGGAACCATTGTTCCTCATTTGCCAGAAGGAGGTGAGGAAGTAAAAATGGGGGACGTGACTTATGTCAAGTTTGGTGATACCTATTATCAGCCCATTCAGGTAGATGGAAAGGATATGTATGAGATTGTGGAGATGGAAGATGACGATGAAGGAAGCGATAATTCCGACGGCAATTAAATCAACCAAACAAGTATGCATGGTAATGAAGAGAGAAGACTGTCACTAGGCAGGGTTCTTTTCTTGGGTTTTTTGCTTGCGATAATTTTAATTCTGGTCTTCGGCCCCCGGCAGGACAAGGAAGATCATACCATTATAGTGGGAGATGCGGAATTGGCACAGATGGTGGTGAGTTGGCAAAAAACCTGGCAAAGACTTCCTACCCGGGAAGAACTTGAGGGTCTTATCAACAAATATGTGCGGGATGAAGTACTGTATCGCGAATCGCTGGAAAGGGGGCTGGACAAAAACAATGGGGTAATAAAAAGAGCCCTGGTCACGCAAATGACTTTTCTGGGGGAGAACCAGGGAGGTCAGCCGGAAATCAGTGAAGAAGATATTGAAGCATACTACCGGCTTCGAAGTGACAAATTTCAATTGCCAGCCAGGATATCTTTCCATCAGGTGTATTTTGATCAAGATCGCGACCTCCATGAACTGAATAAATATGTCAACGATTGGAATCGAGATAATATCCCCTGGATAGATGCCAAACTCGTGGGCGATCAGATCATGCTACCCGATTCATTTCAAATGCTGGAAAAGCCCAGGGTGGCCAACCAATTGGGTGAATCATTCGCGGATTCACTTTTCAACCTGACTGTAGATCAATGGTCGGGACCGGTAAGATCCGGGTATGGTTGGCATATAGTATACATCAGTCAAAAAGTCAACCCACGGCCAGCCCCGTTAGAAGACGTAAGAGAAGAAATCCTCCGTGAAATTGAATATGAGCAGCGTGAAGCCGCCAAAGACCAGTTCTATACTGAGTTGCTCAGAGGGTACAATGTGGTGTACTCCGGTGGTGCCAGTGATATCATTGATCCGGAGTAGCATGAGATTTTCCCTCTATGGTATTTTGTTCTTTTTGTTACTGGTAACCAGCCAACTACGAGCAGATATTGTCTATCCAGCCCGGCTGGATCTAACTGAGGTGCGTAGTAATATTTGGGAAGTTTCCTTTTCCTTACCTGTCATCAATGGTAATGTACTGAAAGCCGAACCGCTATTACCGCATCCCTGCAAAGATATATCTGACCAGGTGGTAACCGGTGATGCCTACAGAAAGATCACCAGTTGGCAGATATCGTGTCCTGCAGAACTTCTGGCAGGTGAACGGATCGGAATCGAAGGATTGCTGGGAAGCCCTGTAGATGTAATGCTCAGTATCAGGTACCTGGACGGCCGTGTACACAGTACTCGTCTTGGGCCCTCTAACGCTTTCTATGTGATCCCCAACCCTCCCACAGCCATTGAATTATCAAAGGAGGGATTACTTACAGGGACAAGGTATCCATTATCCAGGATCTACCTCTTTCTCCTCTGGGCTGTGTTATTGACGGTTTTTGGCAAGTCCTTTACCAGGCAAAGCCTTCTCGCCCAGATACTTGGCTTGTCAACAGGATATGTGCTCAGTATCAATGGTTGGATACTTATACCGGGTTACTTTGCTTTACTTGTCTGTCTCGGAATTGTGATCTGGTTGATACTGGCTGATATAAAAACCAAAAACTATCTGGCCTCTGCATCACCTATGCTTTTACTTATGGGACTGACCGGACTGGCACTAGGTTCTACTCCCTATCCCGAGGATGCTTTCACTCTATACACTCCGGGTGAAGCTCTTCAATTGCATTTCTGGACTATAGCAGGTATGTCTGTGGGTCTTATTCTGATCTTCCTCACGATGAGGGAGTTGATGTATCTTGCCGAGTTTCTTCGAAAAAAATTCTACCTAACTACCTGGCTGATACGACAAGCTCTTGCAATAGCTGCCACAGCCTGGTTTCTCTATGAGCTGACCTGGTTTTGGACCATGCCATCCGCAGTTCCTACCCTACCATCACTCATTTGGATATGGCTGGCCGGGCAAGGAGTAATGACAATCAAGGCTGGTAAATCTTCTCCGACGCATATGTCTCTTTTTCTGGGTATGATTATCGCAGCTGGCCTGGTAACAGGACTGACGATACCGTTAACAACTCACTACCAGGCCATACTAAGCATCACCTTAACAGCACTACTGATCTTAACTGCCTTCGGACGGGAGTACTCACCCTCGGCAACGCAGGCTATGCAGTATGTTGTAACTTTTTTTGCCGGCACATATCTGGGCAGTTATGCTGAGGAAAACCTGTCGCTGGCATTTCCTAATTCAATAGGACATCTGATTTTAATACTCACGCTGTTAACCTGGCTTGGTCTTGCGACAAAATACCGGACTAATGAAAAAATCGTACAGCCTCACATACTTGCTGGTCTGGCAGCCCTATTGGCCACACTGATTTTTATCCTGCACCTGGCTAATCATTTCACCGTTTACGTACCTGAATGGGAAGCAGATCGTACACTCGGGTTACTTCGGATCCCGATTCTATCCCTTGTTTTGCTCCTCCTCGGGATTATTTTTTGGCCGGGGAGAAGAAAAATCCACAGGACAATGGGCTTAGCCAAACGAAAGCCAGTTTTCAGCCTGATTCTATTAGCCTCAGCATTTTTATTGCTACCCTACGCCAATGTAAAGGCTACAAATCCTCTATTTGAACCAAGACCATTGACCCGCGAAGAAGCCAGAAATGCATTGAACCAGGCACTTGGCAATACATATACTGCTTTCAATCTGCCTATTGAAAAAGAAGCCTATGAAAGGTTATCCCAAAGTGTGGAAGAAGGTCTGATCGACGATATCTACCTCGATAGTCGCAGAAGACTTCATGCGGGTGTCCGCGAAGGTGCTCAGGTCAGTGTTCAGGATGTGAAAGTCACCAAGGTGGGAGAGCAGCTGTCCACAACAGCCAATGCCAGGGAGGCAAAGTATGCCGTGGTATGGGTGGTTGTTGCCCGAGTGGAGCACCTGGAACACATTCATTACCGGCAAAATCAGTATACAGGCAACATTACCATCAAACGGGATGAAAATCAGTGGAAATTGTCTGAAATTGCACTTACATCTGAAAACAGAACCATTTTAAAGAATGCATCAGGATGATTCAGTGTAAGGATCTGTATTTTACCTATCCCGGGTCTGCCTTCTCACTCCGATTCCAAAACCTCACTATAGAGAAAGGTGATCAGGTAGTATTGGTGGGTCCCAGTGGTTCCGGCAAAACAACCTTGCTCAATATCCTGGCCGGATTGACAAAACCTACCAGAGGTACCGTACAAATTGATGGTATAAACCTCTATCAATATTCCGAAGCTGATAGGCGTGATTTTCGCATTGTCAAGTTAGGTCTGGTTTTCCAGGAATTTGAACTGTTGGAGTACCTGACCGTAAAAGAAAACATTCTTATCCCCTACCATCTCAACCCTATAATCGACAGGGATGCTCAGGCCTTTAAACGAGTTGAAGAATTGGCGACCTATGTTGGCCTTGCAGACAAGGTCAACAGGTATCCCTCACATCTATCCCAGGGTGAAAGGCAAAGAGTAGCCTTGTGCCGGGCTCTTGTGACCCAGCCCCAGGTCCTGCTTTGTGACGAGCCCACAGCCAACCTGGACCCCCAAAACCGTGACCAAATACTGACCTTGGTAACGGATTATTGCCGCAATAACGATAAAATCCTGATCATGGTGACACACGACCGTGAGATCCGGCAACAATTCGATCATGTGATTGATATGGAGAAAACACAAGCATGAAAGGACCCCTTTACCTAGCGTGGAAATATCTAAGATACCATAGAGGTCGAACTCTGGTACTGATCCTGTCAGTAAGTCTCACCATATTTATCCCTTTGGCTCTCAATCAGCTGGTCCGGAAAGGAGCAGAGTTACTCACTGAACGGGCCGAAAGAACCCCTTTGTTGGTTGGCGCCAAAGGCAGTGAAACCGAGCTCTGCCTCGGTGCATTGTACTTTAGGGATCCACCGCAAAACCAGATACCGTATACAGAAATAGACACGGTACTCCAAATGCAGAACGTAGAAGTCCTTCCCTTGCATTTTCCATTTCAGGTGGGTGACTACAGAATCGTAGGTACGGTCAACAATTACCTGGATTTTCGTGGTTTGCAACTTGCTTCAGGTCGATCTTTTGCCCTATTGGGTGAATGCGTTCTGGGGAGTACGGCTGCTTCATCATTGGGTATATCCGTCGGAGATCAGGTTATCTCAACTCCTTCCGGCGCATTTGATATAGCCGGAAGTTTCCCACTTAAGATGGACGTAGTCGGTATTTTGAAGGAGCAGGGTACCCCGGATGATGAAGCTGTTTTCACCGATATAAAAACTTCATGGGTAATTGCAGGGCTGGCACATGGTCATGAAGATGTAGTCAATGCCACTTCCGACAGTCTACTGCTCGAAAAGAATGACACGATGGCCATAGCCAGCTCAGCGGTTCTTTCCTACACGGAAATCACCGATGAAAACAGGCACTCCTTCCATTTTCACGGAGATATGCATACGTTTCCCCTGAATGCCATCATCGTCATCCCTGGTGATCGTCAGACTTCAGCAATTATTAGGGGCAGATATCAAAGCAGAGAGGACGATGTTCAGATGCTTGTTCCTCAGCAGGTGATCAGCGGTCTGGTAGATACCTTATTCTCAATACGTAACCTGCTTCTACTTGCATCAATCCTGCTTGGCCTGGCCACCTTTACCATTCTGGCACTGGTTTTTAACTTGTCGCGTAAATTGCGAGCCCGGGAACTCATAACCATGCAGAAGATTGGAGGATCAAAAGCTGTTATCAGACAGTTGCTGGGGCTGGAAATGCTAATAATACTAATTTGCAGTGCGATCATTGCAATGGTCTTCACATTTGTGCTACAGACTGTTGGACTCCGTGCACTCGAAACATTCATAACCTGACAAGAATGAAAACTTTCTTACCTATCATCCTGGTTTTGAGCAGTCTAATTGTAGCCTGCAGCGGCAACTCTGAAGATAAGAAGACACAGGAAAACTCCACCGTTCCGATCGTTTATGTAACCAACTATCCCCTTTACTATTTTGTAGAGAGAATAGCAGGAGATCAGGTTATGACAAAATTT
>JAUILF010000557.1 GCA_030433135.1 Bacteroidia bacterium
CATCTTCCGGGCAATATGTATAATCTGGGACCGTAGCCTCCGGTGGAGTAAGGATAAGCACAGTTGCCGTTGTACAAACCGGGGGAAAAGCACCGGAACAAACCGCACTCACATCAGCACAAACATCATAAGTAATGGATGCCGGAAGGCCTGGATCATCTGGTATTATCACTTCAATCGTAGAACAACCAGTGTTGCCTCCACCTGGAATACAGTTGAGGAATGACTCATAATAAGGATTCGAATGGCTCCAAACGATGGATGATTCATCAAAAACGCCGGACACTTCGAGAATCGCATTACAGCCTGACACAGTTACTTCTGGTGCAGATTGTGAAAAGCCCTCGACAGATTCTACAATGTATTGATTTGGATTATTTCCAGGTTCGCAAAAAACGAAATAAAAGGTATCCACACTATAGGATATGCAGACCGGGCTTCCCAAAGGTGTTGCTGTTCCGCAACTCGCATCACTTTCCTCTTTCACCCAATAGTGATGGCCGGGAGGGTTGGCACCACTGGCAAATTCCAATACTGCCCCTACAGCATCAGGATGAAACAACACCTTAAACTGAAGACATCTATCAGGATTACTAGCTCCACAACAAAGGTCGCCATTATTCCTCGTCACACCTGCCGGGGAAGTCCAGGTCGCGTCCGGAGCTGATCGAAGATCAACAAAGAAACTTTGAGTTCCGGCAGTACAGGGAGATCCCACCTGTGCCTGGACTGCCATTGGTAGCAGACCCAGAAACAGTAAAAAACAAATATGGACTTTAGAGAGTAAAGTTCGATCCATCGGCAATACAGTTTGGTCTTTGGATCGAGACTAACTAGTGGTTCGTATGCCATCAAAGGCAAAAGACATGCCACATCTCCGCGGATATTCATTGACTTATTCCTGTAACAGTGCTTTAAAGTGAAGTTTATGAGCCTGTATCCATCAATGAAAGTTATGTAGTATCCTGGTTATTACTCTTATGATAGTCTTTGCGGTATATAACCCGGTCCTGTATTTGGGTTTATACATTAGTCCTAGTACCCATATAAGGTAGTTTTCATATGAATACTCCGAAAACCTTAACCGAAAACTTGAACTAAATTACGGGTATTAAATTTTCAGATTTCTCACAACCTATTCTGTCCAGATGTGCACAATTTGATATGGACCCATGGAAATCTGGCCAGATTCAGCACTGTGTAATCATGTTGTTCTATGTATCATGCACTCTCTGTCTGACCTTGAATCTGTGTATCAGGAGACAATCACCGGGACCAATTGATAGCTATATAAGAGCCTTTTCAGGGTCAATGACCAATACCAGATCATCCTGATCTACCAGATCCTTGGCTTTGAGAAATATCTGTTTGACTTCACCTTTCATAGGGGCGGTAATGGTACTTTCCATCTTCATGGCTTCGATGATAAACAAGGGCTCATTTTGCTCTACTACCTGACCTTCCTCCACGAGTACCTTGGAAAGGCTGCCTTGCAAAGGCGATCCGATTTCGGTCACTTTCTCCGCCTTCTTCCTGGCAACTTTCAGAACCTTTGCCGATTTGTCAATCACCGGTATAACCCTGCTCTGTCCATTCAGTTTGAAGTACACTTTGATTTCTCCTGTTTCGTCAGGACTGGAGGCATTCACAAATTCTATAAGCAAATTCTTGCCCTCGCCGATCTCCACCAGAATTTCTTCGTTTTCCTTCAGGCCATAAAAGAAAGCCGGAGTAGGAATGCGCCATACGACGCCATACTCTTCCTTGTGCTTGTGAAAAGCATCATACACTTGCGGATAAAGTTGAGAGGACAGAAAATCATCAAAGTTGACGTAGGACCCATATTTCCTCTTAAACTTCTTGAAGTCCTTATCGAGATCAATAGGTGCCAGATAACTATTGGGTCTGTCTGTAAAAGGTTTTTCTCCCTTCAATACTGCTTTTTGCAAGGTTTCAGGGAAACCACCGTATGGTTGACCCAACTCACCCCGGAAGAGTGATTTGACACTGTCCTGAAACGAAAGTTCTTCAGCCTTCCTGAGCACATCCTCCTTACTCAAATTATTAGAGGTCATGAACATAGCCATATCTCCCACTACTTTTGAAGAAGGTGTTACCTTAATGAGATTTCCGAAAAGTTCGTTTGCGGAACGATAGTTCTCCTTAATTTCTTCAAAACGGCTTTCCAGACCGAGTCCCCGAGCTTGTGGCCTCAAATTGGAATACTGGCCACCTGGGATCTCGTGATCGTACACACTGGCCGATCCAGACCTCAGTTCAGTTTCGAAGGGTTGATAATACTTACGAACATCTTCCCAGTAATCAGCGAATCGGTTCAGACTGATCAGGTCCACCGGATTATCCCTCTCATGCCCCTTCAACATGGCAATCATACCATTGAGGCTGG
>JAUILF010000164.1 GCA_030433135.1 Bacteroidia bacterium
TCTTCTGCCCTCCGGTACATCAAAGTAGCGTACATGGACAGGTGTTTATTGATAGGGATGACAATCACCAACTGACTCCTCTCGACAAGCCCATAGAGGGTACTACGGTGTATCTATCTAATGAAAAAGGAGAATCACGAAAAGTGACCTCAAAACCGGATGGGACCTATCAATTTGAAGGTTTAAGCAGTGGAAAATATTCCATAAAGATTGACGAAAAGAGTCTTCCCGGCGGTATAAAACTAAGTACTTCACACCACAATCAGCCATTCATCGAGCTTTCGGGTCTTACCAGGGTCACCGGATATGACTATATATATGAAGGGATCGGGGAGATCTCCGGAAGACTTTTTTCTGACATTACACCAGACCAGAAATACGGGGAAGGACAGGACTTTCCACTCCCGGCAATGCAGGTATTACTTTTGGATGGAGATGAGGTCCTGAAAGAAGTCCATACAGATCAAAAAGGACATTATTCTTTCACCGGCATGCCTGAGGGAGACTATAGCATGAAAGTCCTGGACCCACTGGAATTACAGGATCTGCATTACAGCGGCACGCTGCTCAATCATCAGTCAAGGGGAGTGATGTTTTCACTTTCTGAACCCTATATGGAGAATATATCATTGCCTTTCCGGGGTCCCGGAAAAATAAAAGGTCATGTATTTATGGATAATGACCATACCTATTCCTTTGATGCCACATCGGACCAGCCTTTGAGCGGTATTCAACTGAACATTACCAATAGCCATGGAGATGAGGTTGTTATCACCACCGGCAATGAAGGGCAATACTACCTCGAACACCTGCCCTACGATGAATATGCGGTTTCAATCATATCTCAGGACATCCCGTCCGGAGCCAACAATACGCTTGATCCGGATGGAGGCATTCCAAATCAAACCCATGTCATCATAAGACCCGAACAATCAGAAATTCTCAATCTGGACTTCGGCTATGCCTATGAGGTCGAGGACTCTGATCTGATACCCTTTCTACTTCCAACTACCGAAACTTTCTCCGGCAAGCGGGTAAATCATTCTAATGGTGGTATAGATACACCACAAGGTGATCACAACGGGGATATCTCCCGAAAAAACTCATCAGAAAGAGCTATCATCTATCCCAACCCTGCAAGCCATCATCTGTGGTTTGAGGGACATCTGGCAGCTGATTCAAAGATCAGGATCCTCGATCTGACCGGCAGGATAGTAGGACGAATTATCCGAAATACATCATCGACTGGTTATCAAAGAACGAGATTAAACATTTCGGACCTTCATCCGGGAAAGTACTATCTACAGATTGAAACAGAAGAGCAGGTGAAGGTTCTCCCCTTTATCAAAAACTAGTAATCTTTTTTTGAGCAATTTTCATAGAAAATATGTGGCTTTTCAATCCGGCATCCGTCATAGGTGTGAAAGATGGAAATTAAAAGCCTCTTGTGAAATAGAAAGCTCAATACACTTTTACAGTTGAAAACCCGTACACTGTAAATGCACTCAAAACAGGAATTAAGGGGATGCCAAAAGCATCTCCTTTTCTGTTTGATATACATCCTAAATATAGAAAGTCATAGAGATAAAGACCTTGAAGTTTACAAAGTATTCCTCTTCCATGCGTTTACACCTGGCCCATCAATAGTACCAAACTGGGTTGAATAATTAGTCCCGGAATAAACCCTACTTTTTCTCACTAAGACAACTAAAATGTTGTGTGGTTTCAAAATTGAAACGTCTTAATTATGAGAAGTACAGCAGTTAGATTTTTTCATGGTAGGAGTACTCAAATCCTGAAGAGAGGAATGCCCAACATTCCTCTCTTTTTAGTTATGCCATTCAAAAAGCGGATTTTAGGCACCCTTTTTGCTTCATGATACAAAAGATAGTGATCTTATACAGACAGGTGTTCCCCTATTCCGATCATAACCTGTCTTGAAACCGAAAAAGTATACCCTTATAACAAAGTGCATGCTCACCGCGATTGTACCAGCTTCTATTTCGCATGAGAAACGGTTACATCGACGCTGAGACATAACTTTTTTTTGCCGGCTGCTTCGCATCGCTTGCGGGTACATGTGAAAAAGGCCGGTCTTTCTGGTGAATGAGCAGAGAATACACTCAACACCAAACTGGGACCGATTTGGAGCATCGGTCCCTTTTTTATTTACCGCTCGAAACGATTCGACCTTATCTCCCTTAACTTTTACCAACAGACCAAATAAAACCTAATTGTCTTATTTTGATGGTGAGTATGAGGGTAAAATGCTGGCTAGGGAATATCTTTTGGCCCGGGAAACAAATCACTTGTTTCCTTACGATTGTAATATGCTTTATCCTGGTGGAAAAGCTGCCCGGCCAAACTTATTTCAAATCCATTGGAACAGCAGCTTCATCCTACAATATGAAAGTCCTGCATTTCCCCAACGGAGATATTCTTTTGGGGGATTCTGATCTGCAGGGACTTGGGGATAATGAGAGTGGCAAAGTCATCTTGACCAGATTAGACAATTGTGGCAATTTGGTGTGGTCTAACTCATATGAAAGAGAAGATGAATATCTGGAGTTTAAGGATTTCGCGATTGACCATGAAAATCAGATCTATGTGTTTGGCAGCGCCTTTCGAGGATTCGACGAACTGGTTTTCTTGTTGAAGGTTAGTGGTGATGGAACACTTGTCAAGTTCAGTCTTTTTGAAACCGAGACCGTCGATCGGTTTTCTTATTCAATTGATCTCACCGATGATCGCTTGATGGTTTACGGACTGCTGCTGGATTTTAATACGAAGAAAGAGGGGTTCGTGGCACTGTTTGATTTGGGTTTCAACTTTCAATGGGGTAGAAAATTCACACCCTTTGAATCAACCGGAGACGCCACTTTCAGCAAGGATAGAGGTACCATGTGTTGGTCCGGCTCATTTTTTTACAAACTCGATCAAAATGGTGAAATAGAATGGGCACTGGACGGATCGGTGGAAGGAGAAAGCATCCTCACATTGTCCGGGCCTGTAGAGCTCGAAGGAGGTCATGTGTTTCAGGGATATCAAAATGACGCTAGTTTCTTTTACATGATCAACAATGAGGGTGTATTACAATGGCAGTCAGCATCCATACCCTCTAAAAAACAGGCAGCGCATCTCCTACCCTTAAGTAATAACCAAATCATGGTTACTTATACCGCGACCGACGGCAACGAACAAAAGCTATGTCGCCTGCTACTTGATCACCATGGCCAGATCAGTGACCAACAGCGGTTGTCCGTTGCAGCAAAGTACCAACCGGAAAGTATCAGCCAATCTATTGGATTTGGGCATCATGTCATTCTGGTTAACGGGGTACTTCGGCCTGATTATTCATTGGATGTGGAAGACTTTCTGCTGCAATTTGAAACTGACATGCCCCATACAAACTGTCTTGATTGGGAACCTATATCAGATCAAATAAGGACTAGCTATACCCTAAACTTTAATGCCATTGATACACCAGCTGTCAGTACATTACTGACTCTGGAATCTGCCACCAAGACCGGAGTTAACAGTTGGCAGATGGCTGGCTTCACCGATCAATGTGATGAATCCCTGGAGCCTTCAATTACAAGCTTTGACTCCCTTATTCCATGTGGTGAGACCTGGGAAGTTGTATTACCCTCAGCGGACTTCCAATGGGTGGATATGCCCGATGCACCGCCAGTAAGGATCCTGGACCAGACAGGGGTCTATGAAGCGAGCAACCGGGACTGCATAGATCCTATGGTCTATGAATACACAATGACCCAACCTGATTGTGAGTGCAACCTTTATCTGGCCAATGCCTTTACTCCAAATAACGACGGGATCAATGATTTTCTGTCTCTGCAAGGGACCTGCCATCTCACTGGAGCCCGCATCCTGATATTTGACCGTTGGGGAAACACCGTATTTGAAAGCACCAACCCTGAGACAGCCTGGTCAGGTGATTTTAAGGGTCAAAAATTACCCTCCGGGGTATACGTTGCCCAGATATCCTATACCAAAGCGAACCAAAGTGGTGCCCTGGAAGAAGGTAAGATCATGCAGGATGTCCTGCTTATTCGATAGCCGGCACTCAATTTATTTAATTTAACCGGGAATATTCATTAGAATTCCTATTACGAGCCAAATATGCTGCAAATACGGGCACATAAGCACTTTTTGATTCTCACCATGATGGTGACCATGTTTCCGAGTCAAAAAGTCCTTGGAGCACCCGTCTTTATTGCCTATTTGGCTCTCATTACGTAATCCCAACGCATAATCCCGGTTTAAGTTATTTTGTCTTGTTCTCCAGAAAAAGCAGGTGATTGGTGGATCTGTGCCATTTTTCCTGCACATCTGCGGGAATATCTCCTGGCCCCAGGGCATAAGCTCCTATTACAATATCCAAATCACCATCGTCATCAAGATCACCTGAATCCATCACCATCCATCGCCCTTCATCAGCCAGGTCAAAGCCAGAAGCCGTAAAAGTGAGATCTCCCTGATTTTCCAGAAAAACCAGACTGTTTTTCAACCCATTATTAAAATCAGGATAAAAGGCACAGCTGAAAATATCCTGATCTCCATCACCATCAAAATCCTCTACCCGTAGCTTATATGCTCCGTACATGGGATAAAAAGAAGACTCTTCAAACTGAAGATCACCCTGGTTCAGAAATACCCGAATCCCATGGTATGGCTTTAAAATCTGTGAATAGTTGCCATTGTCTCCGCAGGAAACAACCAGATCGGGATCACCATCACCGTCTATATCCTTAAATACAAAATCCGTTGAACCGTAAACCGGGGGAAACTCCACCAATGTCCTCTCCACGAAATGCCCATCTTCATTCAGATAGGCTCTTACTCCTTCGTCTCCCTGACCAAAAAGCGTAACAACATCCAGATCTGCATCCTGGTCAAGGTCAACTGACACGGCTTTAATAGCCCCAGGTCGGTCCGACAATACCATCTTTTCAAAAGAGGTACCCGTGTTTTTATGCAGCGTAATGCTGCCAATCAGGTTCCCAAACCCGCATACCAGAATGTCTTCCAGTCCGTTTCCGGTAAAATCTTCGCTCAAAAAATCGACAGGCCTGCTCAGTTCCTCGAAAATAAGGGCTCGTTTTGCAAAGCCGGAGATATCGGTCATGACAACAGCACCGGCAGGCATGTCTTTAGGGTCCAAATAACCGATATCCAAAAGCAGGAGTTCATCAATTTGATGCCTCCTGATGGATTTGACCACCGGGTTGATCAGCTTGGTAAAATTGGTAGTCTCAAATTCCGGGCTTAGCTCAGTGACATACCCATTTACATCCCCGACATACAAACGATGATTGTATTCATCAAAATCCAGCATACATACTGCCGGAAATCCTCCCAGATCGGTGGGAACAAGTGCTGCCCGGAAAAGCTTATTCTCTGGTAAAGGTTCAGTGTCTGGTACTACAAGACTGTCTGGAGCGGAATCCAGAAAGTAGTTCTTAAGCCGTTGCCAGGAAGTGTCCGACAGTGCCGGTTCTGAGGGGAAAACACCGGCCACTTCCAGGTACATCCCTTCCTGTAGACCCTTGCCTTCGTACGGATCTGTTCCGGACTCCACTATCCCCATAAAGTGTCCCATATGTGGCAGGACCTGTTCCCAAGCATTTTGGGTTAGCATTTCCGGCTCCGGGTACATATGACAACTATCACAAAACACTTTGCTGAGTTCCATACCTGGCAAGTGTTCATAATTCACCTCAACTGCCTCCGGTTCAGACTCTCCACAGGCTATGCAGAGGAAGAAAAATATTCCAACAATCCATAATCCCGGGTATAGCTTCTTCATCCTCATCATTCACTAAAGTATTCGGATCAAAAACATCGATACAGGCAAAAGTCTTAGTTAGGATTCGATGGAATGACATTGCCATTCCGGTCAAAGAGTTCAATGCGTTCAGTCCAAGGGTTATAGTGCAGATAACGACTACTTTGCGACATAAAACTACTCCCCCAATTAAATTCTTTCATTCTCACCTGACCATTCTTCAGATAGATTCTCGCGAACGCAGCTTCTGGTGAAACAGGTCTGACCTCTCCCTCTGCTTCTGTGAAGCTATAAACCCTCACCGAATCCCGGTTTTGCGTAGCAAGTAGGAATGCTTCATTCCCCTGTCTAACCTTGACCAGTGCCCTGGCATCTCCACTAACCAGGAAATGACTTTCCTCAAACCCCATACTCTCAAACTCAAAATTTCCCTGGTTTAGCAAGACCAGTCCATTAAAAGCATCAGCTCTGCCCTGCTGTACCTCCATCCCATGATCATTGCCCACCAAAATAGCATCCAGATATCCATCATGATTTACATCATGAACCTCTATGCCATATACAGGTGCAAATTGTGCCTGCGGAGGGAGTGAATGTACTTTAAAGGTACCATTACCCAGATTTTCCAAAGCTGAAGACTTCATCCAGTTGGTTTGCAGGACCAGTGCGTTTTCCATCTCACCCTGGTCAAACATTTCAGGTACCGTAGCCTCACCAAAAGCACTGTAGGTATTGTATTTTTTTCTAATTGCCACAAACTGCTTGATTAAATCCTGCCTGGGGTGATAAAGGAATTCATGTCTTTCTCCCAGCGAGTCCTGCCAATAGCATGAAATCAAGGGATCTATACTGCCATTGTCATCCAGGTCTTTACCATAGACCCGGATTGGCTCGCCAGATGTACACTTGAAGTAGAGGTTTTCTCCAAAGTTTCCTGCCAGATAATCGAGATCACCATCGTTGTCCAGATCTACAGACTTAAGACTATTCCACCATCCTTTATAGTCCTCCAGCCCACTCCCGGGAGTAGCAGCCGAAAAAACACCTCCATCATTGCGATAAATACTAACCGGCATCCATTCGCCAGCAAGCATGAGGTCCAGATCACTGTCACCATCATAGTCAGTCCAGGAAGCATCACTGATCATTCCCGGAGTTAGCAGGTCTGTACAGACTTCGGCTGTTGCATCCACAAATCTGACTTTGCCGGCACTACTTTCATTTCTGAGTATATAAGAACGATCAGGCATAGGGAAAGAATGGGGTAATACCCGACTGCCTACAAACAGATCCAAATCGCCATCACCATCAAAGTCACCTGCTCTTACACATGAGCCGTTGGCCAGCATTTCCGGCAAAGCATCTGGATCTACTGTAAAATGGCCCCTACCATCATTGATGGCCAGAACATCCTGGTAAAGGGGGTCACCTGCAGGATACTGACCACTGCCCCGGACTACATACAAGTCCAGGTCGCCATCACCATCAGCATCAAACAACAGACTGCCGGCATCTTCCTCTTCTTTGCTGTCAGACTTAAGGTCCAGTTCTCTCCTGGTGAATTTGCCATTCGCTGAACCCATCCACAAAACCGCATTCTCCAGACGGCTACCACCGATCACGACATCCTCCCAGGTATCATCATTCACATCACCCACCGCTGCTGATGGACCATATTGAGAAAACTTATGGGGCAATGTTCTCTGAAAGTTAAAATCAATAAAGTCCCGGTCCCGGTCCTGATGATGTATACCCGTGATACCGTTTGCCTTTTGAAAATAACCTTCTTTATTTTCAACTTGTTCCACCGAATAAGGCTGAGCCTCGGCCTCTGTCATTGTCAGCACCTGGTCTACCTGTATATCTTTGCTAATTGATCTTTTTCCACCTGGCCAAATCACCACCAGGGAATCCACTACTTGGGCCGAACCCAACCCAAAATGAATGATATCTTCCGACTGCGACAAGTAACCACGAGCGGTTAGTGAACGTTGAATCTGCTCCTGCCCATTGTAATAGAGCTTCACTTTTGCACCCAGAGCTGTGGGGTTTCCGGGTGATCCTTTGAGTTTGACCCTCAGGTAGTGATGATTCTTTTGTGCCTGCAGGCTATTTTCAAATAAAAAGGCCGGATCGTCCGTGTTATTGACAACCAGGTCAAGATCGCCATCATGGTCCAGGTCCGAGACGGCTGCTCCGTAAGAAAAAGAAGGTATGTGCATACCCCATTCCTCACTGACATTGGTAAAAGTAAGATCACCATTGTTCCTAAACATGAAATTGGGTGACTTTACTTCAGGTATAGCTGCATATAAGACCTCATGCGATACCAGACTACTGGCCGTGGCTCTAAAGTCGGAGAAGTCACGATCGGTCACATCCTTTGGAAATCCATTAGCTACGAAAAGGTCCTTCCAGCCATCGTTATCATAATCTGCAAAAAGTACGGTCCAGCTCCAGTCTGTCTCCATTACTCCTGCATATAATCCAACCTCGGCATACAGAGGGAGACTGGTTTCAGGATTTACACCCTGATTTAACTGAAGTGTATTTCGGGTGTACTGAAATTCGTAGTTGTATCTGATGGTGTTAATAGTTGTCAGATAATTACTGGGGCCCTGAAATAACTTCTTGCGTTTATTATAATAGGGCTGCATCTCCGAGGTGAAAAAATCTTCTCTACCATCGTTATTGATATCGGCAACATCACTACCCATGGAGGAAAGTGAAAAGTGCTTAAAGATTTCTCCTGCCTGGTTGGAAAAAGTACCATCCTGATTATTGATAAAAATCAGGTCATTGCTGAGATAATCATTGGCTACATACAGATCCAACCAACCATCATCATTAAAATCATGTACCAGGGTACTGTGACTGTAGCCATCCTGTAATATACCGGCCTTCATAGAGACATCGACAAAGACAGGATGACCGAGTGCATCATCCCAGTCATTGCGAAACAAATTGTCCCGGTTAGGAGAGGTCCCATCCAAAGAGAGATCGGTAAAGTTCGTTGGATACTGAGCTTCGATCACATTCACCCCGATGAAGAGATCGAGATCACCATCATTATCATAGTCAAAAAACTGCGCATGCGAGGAATGACTGCGATCATTGGCTCCGTAAGCCTCACCCATCTCAAGAAAAGTAGGAATATCGTCAGGACCATTACCCTGATTAATATATAATAGGTTCTCCCGAAGTATAGAATCTCTACGGAAGGTATTACAGATATAGATATCATTCAGGCCATCCTGGTTAATGTCCAGAATATTCACCCCGGAGGACCACATCCCGGTATCCGGTTTTTCGACTCCCGCCTCGGTAGTAATATCTTCAAAACGCAGGTCACCCTGATTGAGATAAAGCCGGTTATCCACCATATTGCCGGTAAAGAACAGGTCGTCCAGGCCGTCCCCATTCAGGTCAGCAGTAGCAACACCACCTCCATTGTAAACAAACTCGGAAGTAAGAATATTCAGGCTGTCGGTAATCTTAACCCGGTTGACAAAATCAATGCCTGAAGCATCGGGCTCCAGAAGGGTAAACGTATCCTCTTTCACCGAATCGCAACCGTTGATCAGCAAGCTTACCGACAACAAATAGATTGTTCGCAGCAGTAATTTCATATGCAAATACAAAAATAAGTGGGGTTGAGTCTCGGTCATCTCTGACCTGCATCGGTCTCACACACAAAGCTATAAAGAAAAGGGCTACCTTGAAGGTAGCCCTAAAATTCATCTTTTCACCCAATAATTCAAATGACTAGTATCCGGGATTTTGTGACAGTACGTCAGCTCCCTGAATATCTATTTGAGTCTGTGGTATCGGATAGTACTCGTTCTTTCCAGCGGTGAAGCTTGCACCTCCAAACATGGTCACGAGTATTTGAGACTCATACTGTAAGTATGCATTAAGGGTTTCTTCAGCAATACCCCAGCGAACCAGGTCAAAGAAACGGTGACCTTCCCCACTCAATTCTAATTTTCGCTCCATGCGAACAGCATCCCAAGCCGATGCTTTATCTGCAAACTGCGAAGCAGGATACTCACTGATCACATAATTAGCCGCGTTAGAACCATCTTCATTTTTCACCCAGTGTTCTTCAAGAGCAGCTCGGGCCCTAACCATATTGACATATTCCATGGCCTTATCCAATGAACCGGCTTCTATTTCCGCCTCAGCGGCCATCAAAAGGACATCAGCAAAGCGAATAATGGTATAATTCATGGTAGCATATCCTCTGGTCCAGGAGCTACCGTCAGTGAATGAATTCTCCTGTGACTTGTAATAAACATACTTCTTTGGAGAATACGGACCAGCATATACCTGGCTACGGATCCAATCCTGGCCTGGATGTGGAATCCAATCCAGGTAGGGTATGCTCCTGCGACCTAAAGAATGATCAATTCTGGGATCCAGCTCTCCTGCATCAGGAGTGAATGGATCGGCAGTGGTTAATCCATAGTCATGTACCAATTCATTGCCTTCGTCATTGTAGGAACCATCAAGTAACGGTAATCCACCGGAGGTTCTGAAAGTATTAGCTAACTCAAACGTTGGTTGGAAGAATCCACAACAGTTTCCAGGTCCATCAGGACCGGTATTGTAAGGATAGTTCAAGTCATCAAAATAATTCGCATTCTGAGTACTACCGGAGTTGTTAGCAGATTCCACATCAAAAACAGCCTCTGCATGCTGATCATTTTCAGCATTATAAATCTGAGCATAATCGTCCAATAGTGCGTATTTGAGTCCATTGGTAGTCACTCCGTTTGCTATGACGTTATCAAACATCGACTTGGCTTCGCTGAATTTGCCCTGATACAAATAGGTTTTAGCTAAGTAAGCACCAGCCGCCCATTTATTAACCCGGCCGGCCTGAGCCTGGGTTTCCGGTAAATTGTCAAAAGCATACTGAAAATCGGCCTCAATTTTACCCCAAAGATCGGGAGTGTTAGGAACTGCGGCTACCTCTGCCGCAGGAATGTTCTCATCAATGTAGGGAACACTATTGAAAACCCTCTTCAAATCAAAATAGTAATGTCCCCTTAACATTCTGGCTTCTCCGGAGATTCGAGCTGCATCGGCAGCACCTACATCTTCAGCCTGAGTCAACAATCTCAATACAGTATTGCAGCGGCTAACTCCCTCAAACCTCGCTCTCCATTTGGCGTTAATATCCCCATTAGTAGGATTAATTTCATAACGCTGTATAGGATTGATGGAACTGTAATCACCAGGATCTGTACCTTTATTAGCATCACCACCACATATGGAACCGGTTACCCAGTTATTGGGCCCTTCAAACCGGTTGCCAAATTCACCGTTGAGGGTAGCATAGGCACCAACCAGAACACCTTCAATCCCGGCTTTAGTGCTTAACTGAGCATCCGAAAGAGAACCCGTTGGAGGTATCTCAAGGAACTCGTCATCGCAGGATACCATGACCAATGCCAGTGCCATGATAATCAGCGGAAATCTTTTTAAAATATTTATGTTAGTCATCTTCTTAATATTTAAATCTTATATAATAAAGGTTTGATTAGCTTCTATTAGAAGCCCAGACCAATATTCAACATATAACTTGGAGTCACCGGATAGTTACCTACATCAATACCGAAGTTAGTATCTACTCCACCACCAACACCAGGATCCAAGCCTTCGTAGCCCGTAAAGGTCAGTATATTATTGGCAGCAACCCCAAGAGTGAGGTTTCTTAGTCCAATGCTTTCAATCCCAGGACCTCCAAAGTCATAGCTAAGAGCTAATCGTTGTAACCGTAAATAAGATCCATCTTCCACATACCATGAATTCTCAGCTCCATTAGTACTTACATTGGATGCACTTTCCCAGATTGGAGCTGCAGCATTATCGCCCAATTCAGGAGTCCACGACTCCTTGGCTCTAACACCTTTAGCAGCACCTTCAAAGGATCCAAAGAAATCAGTAAACCATTTGGATTGATTGAATATATCATTTCCAATTGAGGTATACCAATACGTTTCGAAATTGAAACCCCTATAACCCAAGGTAAAGGTAACCCCACCTGTAAAATCCGGTACGGGACTACCAATGAAAGTGCGATCATCGGGAGTAATAACACCATCGCCATTTACATCCTCGTATTTAAAACGACCCAATCCTGCACCTTCCTGTTCTGGATGGTTAGTAACTTCCGCCTCAGAATTAAAGTATCCAATCATCCTGTAACCGAAAAAGGAAGACAAAGGCTGACCTACTGCATTTCGAATAGGATTAATTCCCCGGTAGCCCTGACCCCCAAAGAACTCGATTCCATCAGCCAAAAACTGAATCTCATTGGTAAGGAATGAAGCTGTCACGTTGAGCTCATAAGTCAATTCAGGTGCAAAATTTCCACGGGTGATTATTTGCATATCGACTCCCTTGTTAAGCATCTCTGCGACATTAACAGAAGGAGCTGAGGCTCGGTTACCGGTTACACCTGGCAACGGCACTGTATATAAGAGTTCTCTGGTATCTTTCTGCCACCAATCGAGAATGAATTCTAACCTGTTATTGAAGAAAGAAGCGTCAAATCCAATATTTAATGTCGTACTCGTTTCCCATTTAGCATCCGGGTTTCCTATCCTGGATTGCGCAAATCCTTCGTCTACACCACTGTTTTGGCCCTGGATGGGATAAAAGGAATATCCACGGTTAGATTGGTACAAAGTATATTGGTTGTTGGGATCCACATTATTGGAGTTACCCATTTCACCCCAGCCTCCACGAATTTTAAGGTCATTCAACCAGGCTACATTCTGCATAAAATTTTCTCCGGTTACTCTCCAGGCAGCAGATACTGCAGGGAATACACCAAAACGAGAGTTGGCCCCGAAACGGGATGATCCATCTCGTCGCAAAACTCCTGTCAGATAGTACTTCTCCTGAAAGTTGTAATCCAGCTTTCCAAAAATCGAATAGAAATTAACCCCACTGAATAAATTACTATTTACAACCGGACTCTGAACAGTGGATAGGTTAATAAAGTCAAGGTCCGTGGAAAATGGATTGATTCCTGAACCACTGATATTACGACCTGATCCAGTGTTCAATGCCTCAATTCCAGCCAAAGCGGTAATGCCATGATCTCCCATCTGTAGTTTGTAAGTCGCCGTATTAG
>JAUILF010000165.1 GCA_030433135.1 Bacteroidia bacterium
TGGGCATGTGGTACCTCCAGGCCAATAACTGAAACCCCAATTCTCGAACACGGGATAACTTTTTCAATACTCCTGGCAACAGCTTTGGAAAATACCATTAAGCCGGCCAATACATGGTCGTCCAGATCAAAAATGTAATCAGTCTCAACTTTGGGAATCACCAGTGTATGTCCTTTACTCAAGGGGTTGATGTCCAGAAAAGCAATGTAATGATCGTCCTCAGCGACAATATGAGCAGGAATTTCTCCTTTGACAATCCTTGTAAAAATACTTGCCATTATTCGAGTGAGATCTTCATTATTTCAAATTCCATCTGACCCCGGGGTGTATCCACAATAGCAACATCCCCCACTTCTTTACCTAAAAGGCTTTCTCCCAAAGGAGACTTTACTGAAATTTTCTTGGCCTTGAGATCAGCTTCCGTATGTGCTACCAACTTATATGTTACTTCAGCCTTATTGGCTTTGTTTTTTATAGTAACCTGTGACAAGACTGTTACTCTCGAAGCATCCAGTTGGGAAGCATCCAGGACCCTGGCATTAGCGAAAGTTTTTTCCAACTCATTAATTCGCATTTCTAACAATCCCTGAGCATCTTTTGCAGCATCGTACTCAGCATTTTCGGACAAATCACCTTTTTCCCTGGCCTCTGCGATAGCTTTAGCAACATCCTGCCTACCTACAGACTTCAGCTCCTCGAGTTCGGCCTTGAGTCGATTGTATCCTTCCTGTGTCAAATAAGTATATTCTGCCATTTTCACTACCTTTAAAATAAGAAACTGCCAAGAAGACCACTGTCTTCTCAAACAGATCGCCATAAAAATAATTTAATAAATGCCCTCTATCTAACGCTATTCAACTTTCAACTGATATGGGTCAGATCAAAATAGGTTAGTCCTCCAGGTATTGTATATAAATATCTAAATTGTAAATCGAATTGTCAAATTATGAGTTCCGTCCCACGTGCTGGTAGTTCGATATCCGTAATCTATTGCCAATCTTGTGTCAGAGTCCTGTGAAAAGGGAACTTCAATAGATACTCCGGCACTAATACCCGAGTAAATGTTATTCACTACTGCATCCTTTCCGGATCCAAGGTCATATTTATATCCCCCTCTCAACATGAAGAGCTCGTTGAAAGCATATTCCACTCCTCCACCGATCGCATCCTGAGAAAAAGAATTGGACGCAAAATTACCGACGAGCGTAAACCGATGCCTGGTGTTTAAATTGATGTCGTAGGACGCACCAATATTAAGTACGGAAGGAAGTTGAAAAGTAGCTGCTCGTTGATCATAGCTTAGATCATAACTGATCGTACCGTCAGGATTGGGCGCCCGAAAGGATAGTCCCTCTCCACCAAACCTCATAGAGGTACCTACATTCCTCAATGAAATACCAAATTTGAAGTTATCCGCAGGACCAGTCACGTATTGTACTCCGGCATCAATGGCGAGGCCATGTGCTGATAGATCAGCCGTTGTTTCTGAAATACCCCGCACCGTCAGGCCAACGGTCACCTTGTTTTCAAAATTGTGAGCATACGACACACCCAGATGATAAAATCCTGGCGAAAAAGTAGCTCCCGTGCCTTCGGGTTGATCAGTAGTAGTGACATCAATATCGCCAAAGTCAACCGCCATCAGACTGATACCCAGTGCACCATTGTCACCAAGCTTCTGTCCAAGTCCAACTGCGTTGAGATTTACTCCGGACCCAACCAGGTACCTGGTATGTCCTATCAATACCTGCGTACGAGGGATATGGACCAATCCCGCCGGATTCAATCGCATGGCTTCCACACCCTGAATCATTGATGTAGTCATGGTATGCAGACCTGCACTCCTTGCCCACGGATTCAGCAGCAGCTCATAGGCTCCGGCTTCACCCTGTCTGTCAGGGTTACCTCCATAAACCAGTGGAAGGCACATCATCGAAATAACTATCAATAATTTTCCCCTCATACTTCTACAATCCTGATGGATCAAATTTTCTGTTAATACCAAACCATTTTATGGTTCTCTCACCTAACTCATAACCGTTAATATGAACAAGATATACACCACTTGCTACAGGTATTCCTTGACTATTCTTGAGATCCCATTCCAAATCGGGCACAACCTGAGAAACCAGAACACCCGGATTTGATCTGTCGTTTTGTGGTATTCCTTCCTCATCTCTTCTATACTGTCTGATAAAACGGCCATCCAGTGAGTAGATCGTCACCACACATCTGGGTGGTAAATTGGTCACTTTGACCGTCGTGGTAAACTGCGAAACCTCATACTCTGAATAAGCGAGGTATGGATTCGGAACCACATTGACCGCTGACAAAAGATTCGGTGCCACACTATCAATCAGATCTTCGGCGGCCTGATTTTCAATTTTAAACCGGTAACTGGGATGTCCATCATTCGATCCGGTTCCCTCACTAACCTGGTAAGGGTTGCTTACCCTGATCTTTATGGTAACATCATTCGGAATCAATCCTTCAGCATATGAAACCAAAGATCCATCCGTTAATGGAATCCCTGCCCAGGTTATATCATTGAGGACATTATATTTCCTGGTAAACAAAGCTCCTGGATCCAGCCTCTCTCTAAGTTCCTCACAACCATCATACTCCTGCCTGGTAACATAAAAGTAATGGTGTCCGGAGGTATGAAGTATCGAAATATTAGGGGTGGTCAGGGTGAAAGTTGTTCGATCATCTGGATTCCACATCATATCATCACCTATGGGATGCTCATCGGGTAAAAAGGCATCGAAATATTCCTGGCGATATACTGAGTTTTCACCGAAGAAGATATTTAACCTTGTGCCCGTCTCTACATCAATGGCATAACCGGGAAACCAACCCATACCGATTCCGTCTCCATCCTCATCGGGAATCCCATCTCCATTGCTATCCTCTTTACCAACGGAAGGGGAATTTCTCAGATCAAAATTCCGACTATTCCCTACCGTCGTAAACCCAGCCCCTCCCAGGTTTCCGGGATTAAAATAATAGGGACTGGCTGTCTCTACTACTACACACCGACTCCACTTGCTCTTATCTGATGTCAGAACAATATCAATATTGTTGAGATCCTGCATCTCCATCCTGGTCTTTACAATAGACATTCCCGCAGTGTTATCAATCCAGGCCGGTGAGATATAGGGCTCAGTGGGGACAAAGCGGTAGTTGGTGAGGTAAAACGGTATCATCCCATTATAGGAAGTAGTAAATAGCTGATTAGGATCATCTTCCCATTCACTTTCCTCTACTTCTGTACGGGCAAAGTCATAAACTCCACCATTCTGATCTCCATAAAATGTAAGCCAGGGATGGTTAGCATCCTCATATTCCACCCTGATGCCAATGACACCATTATTATCGGCATCAAAGTCTCCTGCATCTTCTGTCTGGCCAATCGAAACCGAAAAACCAAATTGGCCCATCACCTGGTCATTAAATTGATCAATTGATTTTTCTGATCTGATAATGTTACCAGGATTGTCCAGGCTGGTCAGTGTCCAGGTAGCATCGGGATCCAGCATGTCATCGGTAGGGTCACTATCCGTAAAGGTCAATTGATATTCTCCCTCTACCACATCCAATGGATTATAGATTTTGACATCTATCGGTCCTGCACCATTCTTGTAGGTAATAGATCCATCAAACGTCCCATCAATGATGGCATCACGTGTATCTGTTGAAATGTCAAGAAATACATTGCCTGCACCAGCGCCATCCAGTCTGGTGATGATGGGTCCGTCACCGTACATACTGTTTAGCTTCTCATAGCTCAGGGGACGAGGAACCGGAACATATGTCTGTATGTTTCGGCGTCCTTCAAGATATGGTGTCCGCTGACCGGTATTATTATCAGTATCAAATGCCTGGTATTCATTGTAGGCATAGGCTATTGCGGTAAAGTAGTACTTCTTATGATTAATCAGCTGACGGTCTGCCGTAGCAAACTGATCTTCCGTAATGCGGAAGGTATGGCTGATGTTGTCGTCTGCACCCATCACTGAAACCGTGGGTTCAAACAATAGCTCCCCTGCTTCAGTCGGGTGCGGCATTGGAGTCCAGTTGACAATCTGTGAAATGCCAATCAGGATTATCCAACTCGGCTGTACTGACTTCAGGACCATTTAGCTGGTAAACCTTATAGCCTTCAAACTTGTACAACTTTTCCTCCTCCGGCAGATTAGGTGGAGCTCGCAGATCCAGTTCTTCATACTGCTCTTCATAGTTGTTTGATTCAATATCGTTTGTCAGAATACAAACCAATTCCTGGTCTAGTTCAATAAAATCAAGATCGGGTGCGTCAGGTCCATCCGTTATGTCAAAGCAGTTATCAAAAAGGGCCTGGGCTGTTTCATCCGCAAATAATAAAGGCTCAATACTCGGACAAGGGTAATCAGTAATGTCCGGCACCCAAACTACGCCAATAATAAGCTCATTTACAGCACCGGGATCAAGTCGGAAAGGACCTGATGCCTGAATAGTTCTTCGGTCACCAAAGGGTAGGTTTGCGGTACACATCGACCAGCCATTGTTATCATTGGGTCCTTCGGTGAAAGCATAGTTAATGCGTTCTCCTCCAACATTAAAGGCATCGTCTCCGTAAGAAAAAGGTGTTCCATCCTTCCAGGATCCTGACATATAGTTGTAATATTCCTGGGCTATTTCCGGATCTGTTTGTGCATCGGGCCACTGCCCCACACCGGCATTATTAAAATAAGTAAAGGATGACATCCCAATTTCCTCACCATTTTCATCCAATGGACCCCGAAAATAATCCACACCCAGAATAGGAACATCTTCGCAATAAGTAGGTGTGCCTTCACAATCACAACCGGTAGTACCATCTACCACATCTTCGTTGTATACATAAGCGAGACTACGCAGGGTATCACATCCGATATAATCATCCTGACTGCAGCCCAGATCCGGATCGACCCACATGGCAAAGAAAGTGCTATCGATACTCTGGGTCGCCCGGTTGATCAATTTGTACCTCTGAAAGGTCATATCATTGATCTCATCATTGGTGGAGTAAGCAAAGGCCTGCACCTGGATCTCCATCTGAATCGGATTTCCCTGGGTCTGGGTATGAATGCCTCCTGCATCGTTATAAATCCAAAAGACCATCTCATCCGGATACTGCGGAACCGGACATCCACGCACTTCAATAATCGGATAATCTCCACCCTTTATCGGATCATAAATCGCATCACCGTCGGCATCAAAAAAGCCAGCAAGTCCCTGTACGGTGTTTGGCAATTCGAAACCATGGATATCAGCGAAGTAGGGATTACCCCGGGCAGGCCATCCCAGCACATCATCTGAAACATCTTCTTCCTCCAGCATTTCACCAGCCTCTTGTGCTACCGTGTAATCCCTTAGAAAGCGACGGATATTATCTCCCAGTACCCGAAAGTGTCGATCCCAATTGGCACAAGTATCTCTCTCAATGGTGCCAGTGACAGGATCAAGTGGGCCTGGCCAAAAGTCGTTGGCATTAGCTTCCCGGAATGTTTGCGCAGCCAGTTTGAGATTTCCCACCGGATCATAACCACCCAGCCACACAGCTCCGGCAAAAATAGATGAAACTTCATCCAGCCCGGAAGCAGGGTCTACCTTAGGCACAATGTATTTCCCAATAGAAAGATCCCACCATACATCGCCTCCACCCAGTAAACGGGCCCGCACATTATTGATCGACATGTCGGTTTCGGAGCGCGATGCCGCGCAATCAGCCCGGAACCCAAACTTGACCTCTTTAGAGTTGGTTTTCCGCTTCCTGGGATCATCATACCCCGGAGGATACTCCGCGTAGGCAGTAGTAATCCCGGTACAGAGATAGATCAGTGTCAAAATGCCAGCCTTGAAAATATAGCGCATCATCATTTTCGTTAAAAGTCAATTCTCACTCCCAGGAATATCCTCCTGGGCAGATAAAAATTATCCGCTGTTTCCACCAATTGATTATAAGCATCAGTATAAGCAGCTACATCCCTGCCCGCTTCATTGACCAGTTCTCCCGTGTTCCTCACATTCTCCAGAGTTGATTGGCCGTCCGAAGACAGTAAGAATCCTGAGTCGTAAGGTGATCCACTGACTGAATAAACGTTTCGCACATTTCTTGTATCAAGTAAATTCAAAATCCTCAAAGACACATTAAGTCTCAAAGGTTTCGTAGGATCTGTTGTAGGAATAACAAATCCCTTATCGACTCTCATATCGATACTGAAGGTCCATGGTTGCCTGGCTCCATTGATCGATCCAAAGAATCCGGTTCCGCCAAAAGGTTGTGGTCTGATCCGTCTGGTGTACGGCCTACCGGAAACGAGAAAAGACTGGAGGTTTACACCAAAATTTGATAAAATATTCTGATTGAACAGTCGCGGACCATTATAAGCCGTACCTGATCCATAGCGGTAGTCAAAAGTAAATTTGAAGGAATGTCTCTCGTCCCTGTCCAGTGGAAATAAAGTTCGCAAGTTGCCCCGGGTGGTCAGTCCCTGCTGGGAATTTACGTTGGATCCGGTACCGTCTGCAAACTGTAAGGTGTAGTTGGCCTGGACGGTGGCATTCAGGGACCTTCTCAGATCATACTGTAATGAAAACCCCTTAACTGTACCAAAATCCTGATTGCCAATGGTCACATAGTTATTGATCGGTGAGGGTAAATAGAGATAAGTGCGTTGTTGAAGCATATCCCTCAGCTCCTTATAGTAGGCGTTGATTTTTAAGGCCGAGCTATTAGACAGTTTTTGCTGGAAACCCACTTCATAGTCAATAGTTCGCTCAGGTCTGAGGTTTGAGTTGTTGAGTGGATTCCCGGAGTTGTATTGATCATCTTCAAAGTAAAACCAGGTAAGTGGAGTAGCGATACTATTAGAGGGTGGTCGTTGAACCAGCACATCATAGTGTGCAAAAAAGTTGGCAATATCTGAGATCGGAAATGAAACCGCTATACGTGGCATCCAGTTAACCTGTGCCTCATAGTCCTCAAATGACTGGTCAACATTAAAGGCATCGTTCTTAATGTCATTAACATTCTCCTCATAGTACATGGGATAAACAATCTCTCCACCAAAAATGATGTTGCCGTCATTAGCCGGGGTTCCATTGGCAAAGTACCATTGATCCTGACGCCGGAAGGCTTTGACTTCGGTACTGCTTTCACCGGTTACATACACCTTAAAGTCATCGGCTACGTTGTTGGGTCGGTCCTCTTCAAACCGACTGTAAAAATCCCCCGCATCCATGATCTCATACAGAGAATAGGGGTCTTTCAACACTTTGGTATTGGCATCATAGCGATCGACCCTCAGGCCAACCCGGAAAATGATATCCCTGAAACTGAATTTGTCCTGGATGTAGGCAGCCTGATAAACAGGCTTATTCGGTGCCACCAGAAAACTTCTCCTTCCTTCCGCATCTCTGGAAGTAAAGAAATCGTCGAAAGTCACATCGTTTCCGATTTCATTACCCAAATAGTCATATCCATAGAAACTAACAACTCTCTGATCTGTCAACTCTAACGGAGAAAAGAGGTCCAGATCAAGTTCATCAGGATGAAGCCCATCCACATTAACATAATCCGTGAGTGGGACACCCAGTTGCTCCCGGATGCTGCGGTAGAATAGAAGATCCGAGTCATCGGTTATCAGTTTCTGAAATTCCTCGTAGGTAAACGGTGTTACCACCCCTTCAAAGGTCCCTACAATATTATTGGTATCAACACCTATAATATGGCGGTTGGCCTGCAACCTCGCCACTTCCCAAAGGTTGAAGGGTGCTACACCCCAGGATCGATCGTAACTCTGCTCATGGAGCAATCCAAATTCAATCGAATGCCTTCCTTTATCAGAACCTCCCGGAACCAAATCAAATGATGCATTCAAATTGACGGTAAACCGATCCGATTCAAACTGATTGAAGCTGTTATAAACACTACCTACATTGTTGTACAGCCCCCACAAACTGTTGACCGCACTTGATCGAAAGCCGTTGTACGCGCGATAGTTACCAAAGACTTCCTGATTTATATCCCGGTTGTAATTCGCCAGGATAGGGTTGTAAGGTGAAGGTGTAAACGGGTTTTCCAATGTCTGTAAGAACCCGGCATGAGCCAATCCATCAATGGCCCCTGAATAAGTTGATTCTCCTTCAACGGGAATCCAGTCAAAATCAAAAGTTCCTACATGACCATACCTGAACAAATTGTCCTCATGCCGGATATCCTCCTGACGTCCGGTGGCCAACTCGTAACCACCCTGTAGAGTGTAGGTAAGGTTTTGGATGATCGAAGTGCTACCTGTCCTGGATCCATCATCATTGTTGTTACCGCTCAGGCGATGTCTGAATCGAAAATTAGCCCGGTATCTGCTATCGTAGTCAATGGGATTGTTTTCGAAGTTTAATAACTGCCAGGAGGCCTGCGATATGGAAGATCCTCCAGGAGCGAAGTGATTCTTAACATCCCGGAGTGAACCACTAAGAGTTACATCTATATTTCGCGTCAGTTGAGCATCGATCTTAGTAGTCAGGTCCAATGCCTGACTTTCATCGTTGGGCTGGGTGGCTGTTCTTGTCCATTGATCACCATGAATAAACTCACCACTTGAAAAAGTCGAACCTGCTACGGTCCTTGTGGGATTTTCCTCAAGCTCCCTCAATAATGCTTCGGGAGCAAGGTAGTGATCAACCGCCGCAGGACTATCATCCATCCGGTATACATATCGTCCTGCAAATCTATATCCCAGGATAGACCTGCCTTCTTTATTTCTTAATATAGGGCCACTGATGTAGGCATTGGCTTCATTGTATCCGTAATCGTCCAGAAACTGTGATGTTTCCAGTTCGAGACCTGCGGAAAATTTATTGGAAGGTCCCTTGGTGGTGATGGAGATCACTCCACCGGTAACATCACCATACCTGGCTTCGATTCCTCCTGTTATGACCTGCAATTGGTCAATCTCCGTTTGTGGAATCAAAGAGCCAAAAACCCTGACTCCGTCCACATAGTAATCCGTGGCATTGGACCTGGATCCCCTGATGGCTACGCTTTCTCCATCCCTGGAAGAAATCCCGGCTGTAGCTGAGGCAATGGTGCTGATACTCTTGGTTGGTAAGTTTCGTATTTGTTCGGATGTGACCACTCCTCCAGAGGTCGTATTGTCCTGTTCAATCAGAGGTACTTTATAGTCAGTGACGACCACTTCATCCAAGACAAGTCCCTGTGAAAGCTCCACATCAACGCGGTTTACCCTTCCAGCAGCCACTAAAACACCATTAATCCTCTGAGTCTGGTATCCCACGTAACTTACTTCCAGATCATAGGTGCCGGGATCAATATTGGCAAAGGCAAAGTTTCCGTCGACATCCGTTTCCACTCCCAACATCAAGACACCATTCTTATAAAGCGCCACATTGCAAAACAGGACAGCTTCATCCGTTTCAGCATCAGTCACTTTTCCCTGCAATGAAGTCTGCGCATACAAGGCTTCACTTGCCAGCAAGAAAATGTTGAGAAATAGAAAACAATGTAAAATATGCTTCATGCGATCGTTGGGATAACAAACGTATGTAAACTAAACGATGAAAGTACGGATTTGTGCACAGGTAGTTAATTTTTAAGCAATGCTATCTTTTCCAGCAACACTTCAGCAATCTTTCGTTTAGATTCTACTGTCCACCCTGCAACATGTGGTGTCAATACTACATTCTTTTTCTGATATAGTCGACCATACATTTCTCTTTCATCATTTGTGAATGTAGCCGTTTTTTCATTTTCAAATACATCAAGGCATGCGCCCAACACTTTTCCGGCTTCCAGGCTTTGCAAAAGATCAGATGTCTTCACTACATTGCCCCTGGAGGTGTTGATAAGATAAAAGGGTTTTTGACATCGGTTAATAAACTGACGATCCACAAAATTTTTGCTAGTGGGATTGAGCGAAACATTCATGCTGATAATATCTGCCTCCTGCTGAATCTGGCTGAGATCACAAGGGGTAATCGGGCAAAGCGCATTGTCAAAGTTTTCCCGGTAAGGATCATGGACCAGAATATCTACATCAAATCCTGATAGTTTGGCAGCAAGAGCCGGTCCTGTATGCCCAAAGCCAATGATACCCACTTTTTTCCCTGCCAATTCCACTCCTCTGTTTCCCTCCCTGTCCCAATCAAAGTCTCGAACTTCGGCATCGGCTGAAAGAATGTTATTAAATAAACATAGAAGCATAGCCACGGCATGTTCAGCTACTGCATTGGCATTTCCTTCCGGAGCTGAAAGTACGGCAATGCCCTGGTCAGAGGTGATTTCAAGGTCGATGATGTCCAGTCCTGATCCCAACCTGGCAACAAACCTGAGCTGGTCAGCCTTTTGCAAAAAAGCCTTATCTGCCTTTATCTTGGAGTTAATTACAATACCCTGATAATCAGATACTATGGCTGTAGTTTCAGCCAAACTGATATCCGGCTGGTATTCACAGGCATAGCCCATTTCTTCCAAGCCTTTAAGGAGTATGGGATGAACGTCATCGGTCACGAGAATTCTATCCATCTGCAAATATGTTATATCCTAATGAAACTTGCATCGAGTCATACAAATATCTCGATATAACAGGACACAACCTGAATCGGGGCTGGTCAATTTTTTGTAACAATTAACATCATACACCTGCTGTCATTACGCCTTAGTACTAATTACATATCTTTGCCGCCAAATAAAAATTATCCTTTTTTCTATATGCCTAGAGATACTTCTATCCAATCCGTCCTGATAATTGGCAGTGGCCCTATCATTATTGGTCAAGCCTGTGAATTTGATTACTCTGGAACCCAAGCTGCCCGGTCGCTCAGGGAAGAAGGAATTGAGGTCAGTCTGATCAATTCCAATCCTGCCACTATTATGACAGATCCCGTTACTGCAGACCACATTTACCTGTTACCACTCACCGTTGATAGCATCATTCAAATTTTGGAAGAAAGACAAATTGATGCCGTATTACCTACGATGGGGGGTCAGACAGCACTCAACCTGGCCATTGATGCTGGTGAGCAGGGTGTCTGGGACAAATACAATGTAAAATTGGTCGGTGTAGATCTCGATGCTATTGAACTCGCTGAAAACAGGGAAGCGTTTCGACAGCTGATGATTCGAATCGGACAAAATGTAGCACCTTCCATCATTGCCAATTCTTTTCTGGAAGGAAAAGAAGCAGCACAAAAGATTGGTTTTCCCCTGGTGATCCGACCCTCATATACACTAGGCGGCACTGGAGGAGGTTTCGTCCTGAATCCTGAAGAATTTGATGTTGCTCTACGAAGAGGCCTGGATGCCTCACCAACTCACGAAGTGCTGGTAGAAAAGGCATTGTTTGGCTGGAAGGAGTATGAACTTGAGCTTCTCAGGGACAAAAATGACAACGTGGCCATCATCTGTACGGTGGAAAACCTGGATCCAATGGGTATTCATACAGGAGACAGTATCACAGTGGCGCCGGCTATGACCCTCTCTGACACGGCATTTCAAAAAATGAGGGATGATGCGATCACCATGATGCGATCCCTGGGTAATTTCGCCGGTGGTTGTAATGTGCAATTTGCCATCAACCCGGAAAATGAAGAGCTAATTGCCATCGAAATCAATCCCCGGGTGTCCAGATCATCCGCATTAGCCAGTAAGGCAACCGGATACCCCATTGCCAAAATCGCAGCAAAGCTGGCTATAGGGTATACCCTGGATGAACTAAAAAATCAAATTACCAAGACAACATCTGCTTACTTCGAACCAACATTGGATTATGTAATTGTCAAGATGCCAAGATGGAATTTTGACAAATTCTACGGATCCAGTCACTTACTGGGACTGCAAATGAAGTCGGTGGGTGAAGTCATGTCGATTGGTCGTACTTTTCTGGAAGCTTTGCAGAAGGCCTGTCAATCCCAGGAAAATAACCGTATGGGCCTCGGAGCCGACAAAAAGGAATGGATTAAGACCCAGGACATACTCGACCGGCTGGAAAAAGTAAGCGACGACCGGATCTATCGGGTTAAAGATGCCTTGCGTCTGGGTGTACCCCGTAAGACAATCCAGAAACTAACCAACATTGATCCCTGGTACATCAAGCAAATCAGACGTCTGGTTGATATGGAAAATCAACTTCAGCTGTACAATGTTCCGGAGGATATTCCTGTGGAGTTCTTCAAGGATTTGAAAAAAGTAGGTTATTCTGATGCCCAGATTGCATGGTTGATGCGAATCAATGAAGATGCCGTCACTAAATACAGAAAGAAGATCGGAATCAAAAGGGTCTACAAGATGGTGGATACCTGTGCAGCAGAGTTTGAGGCTCAGACACCGTATTTCTATTCTACTTTCGATAGTGAAAATGAAAGTATTTCAACCGATAAGAAAAAGATCATTGTGCTTGGTTCCGGGCCAAACCGGATCGGCCAGGGCATCGAATTTGACTATTGCTGTGTCCATGGTGTAATGGCCATCAGGGAAGCCGGATACGAAGCCATCATGATCAACTGTAACCCTGAAACTGTTTCTACCGATTTTGATATTGCCGACAAACTCTATTTCGAACCCATTTTCTGGGAGCACCTGGAGGAAATCATTGAACATGAAAAACCCGAAGGAGTCATAGTCCAGCTGGGAGGCCAGACTGCCCTTAAACTGGCCGAGAAACTACATGAAAAAGGCATCAAAATAATGGGAACCAGTTACACCTCACTGGATTTGGCTGAGGACAGAGGGAGTTTCTCTGACATGCTCAAAGAACTTGGTATTCCCTACCCCAAATACGGAGTAGCAGATGATGCGGATGAAGCATTGCAAATTGCTTCAGAAGTGAGCTATCCCGTTTTAGTCAGACCTTCCTACGTACTGGGTGGTCAGCGCATGAGGATTGTAA
>JAUILF010000166.1 GCA_030433135.1 Bacteroidia bacterium
CGATATTCCCCATGCCACCAGTCTTGCCCTGGAGGGCATTGCCATTGATCACCCTCGAAATCTTTTGAATAAGTTCCTCACGGAGATCGATAAGAACTACAAAATACTTGCAGACAATATATTTGCCCTGGATAACACCTATAAGCAGCTCTTGTATAAAAGACTTATGCCCGTCACTTTCAACTTGCCCATAGGGACAACCATCAAAGGATTTATCCAGGGTGTAACTGAAGGAGGACAATTGATTGTCCTGGTCAACGGACGTAAACGACTATTTGGATTTAAAGAAATGAGCTATTCATGAAGACAACAATTCTAACTATTGGTGACGAAATCCTGATTGGACAAATTATCAATTCCAATGCATCCTGGATTTCAGATATTCTCTCAGAACACGGTATCCAGACAGTCTGGCACCTGTCCGTAAGTGACGAAAAGCAAGCAATCCTGGAAGCACTTGATCTCGGTTTTTCACGCAGTGATCTGATTATTGTGACCGGTGGTCTTGGTCCAACCAGGGACGATGTTACTAAGTTGGCACTGGCTTCATACTTTCAATGCGGTTTACAATTTTCACAGGAAACTTATGAGCTAATACAAGAGATCTTTGCCAAAAGAAACATTCCGATCACGGATGCACATCGTGAGCAATGTCTGCTACCGGAAAAAGCGACCCTTTTGCCCAACCGTATGGGTACAGCACCCGGCATGTGGTTTCAGGAGGGAGAAAAATACCTGGCTTCCCTGCCCGGAGTACCCTATGAGATGAAGTACATCATGAAGAATAGCGTATTGCCCCGGCTCAGGACGCTTGAGCGACTCATTTACCGCAAAAAGACCATACGAACTGCAGGGATTGGTGAAACATCAGTAGCGGAATTAATTGAACCCAAGCTTGCAGGGCACGATGTCAGTATTGCGTATCTGCCATCCGTGGGGCAGGTAAGACTTCGTTTATCCAAAACCGGTACGGATGTTTCCCAGGTAGAGAAAGCTCTGGAAAATGCCGTTCGGGATACACTTCCGGCCATAGAGCCTTACATCTACGGTTATGATGATGACCTCCTGGAACAACACATTGGTGCCCTGTTGTTACAGCAAAAAAAGTTTATAGGCACTGCCGAAAGCTGTACCGGAGGATTTCTGGCACATGCGATCACATCCGTTTCGGGCAGTAGTCAATATTTCCGTGGGAGTATCATAGCTTATAGCAACAGTTTAAAACAATCACTCCTCGGAGTGAAGGAATCCAGTCTGAACGAATATGGTGCAGTGAGTAGTGAAGTGGTGCGGGAAATGGTAACCGGTGCTCTCGATGTTCTATCCTGCGACATTGCTGTAGCTGTCTCAGGTATTGCCGGACCCACAGGAGGCACAGAAACCAAGCCGGTAGGTACCGTATGGATTGCCGTAGGTAGTAAAGAAGAAATAATTACCGAAAAATTCCTTTTCACCAAAGACCGGGTTATAAACATCAAATACACAGCTATTTATGCACTTGTCATGGTTCGAAAGTTTTTAATGGGCCGATAATTTGATGTACTTTTGCTCCCAGTTAAAAAGATTGTCATGGCGAAATTCGAGCTGGTAATGCCTAAGTTGGGAGAAAGCATAATCGAGGCGACGATCTTGAATTGGGTGAAAGAGGAAGGTGATGAAATTGATGTTGACGAAATCATACTCGAAATAGCTACGGATAAGGTGGATAGCGAAATCCCTTCACCGGTGAAAGGTACTTTGAAAGAGGTTATGTTCGGAAAAGATGAAGTTGTTCCTATCGGAGAGGTCATTGCCATTATTGATACAGAAGTAGCGGAGACCAATGGCCTGGATCATACACCTGAACCACCTGAATCTCAGCCGGAAAAGTCCTTTCAACCTGAGAAGAGTGTTGCATCCCAAACCGAGAGCCCGGCTGAGGAAAGCAGTACAACAGAACCTGCTCACAGGAGTATACCGCCGGTATCCGGTGACCGTTTTTATTCACCTTTAGTCCGGAAAATTGCTGTGGAAGAAGGTGTCACTCTTGAAGAACTGGACAAAATGCCTGCCAGTGGCATGCGAAACCGCGTTACCAAAAAAGACATTCTCAATTACCTTGCTCAAAAGGAAGGTCAGGAAATAGTCCAACCAGATACCTTTACCGGCCAACCTGAGCCGATAAGTGTTGGTTCTGCTGAGCCACAGGATGAGATCGTTGAAATGGACCGTACACGCAAACTGATAGCCAAACATATGATGCAGTCCAAAAGTACCGCAGCACATGTTACCAGTTTTGTCGAGGTCGACGTTACCAATATTGTCAAATGGCGGGCAAAGGTGAAAGATGCATTCTATGACCGGCATGACACCAAACTAACATATACTCCGATTTTTGTGGAGGCGGTCACCAAGGCCATCCGCGACTTCCCAATGATTAATTCTTCCGTGGATGGTGACCGGATTATCGTAAAGAAACAGGTCAATATTGGCATGGCTACAGCCACACCCGATGGCAATCTGATTGTACCAGTTATTAAGGATGCCAATACACTTAACCTGGTGGGACTTGCAAAACAAGTCAATGATCTGGCTTTCAGAGCCCGAAACCGGGAATTACAAGGCCAGGAAATACAGGATGGAACCTTTACCGTTACTAATGTGGGTACATTTGGCAATGTCATGGGAACGCCCATTATAAATCAACCCCAGGTGGCCATCCTGGCTATAGGGGCTATTCGAAAAAAACCAGCTGTGGTGGAAACTGAATATGGGGATTTGATCGCAGTGCGACATATGATGTTTCTCTCACTTTCCTACGATCATCGCATCATCGACGGATTTCTGGGTGGATCTTTTTTACGCAGAGTAGCTGACTACATGGAACAATTTGAAGATGATAACATCCTGGCCTAGAAGCTCTTCATTTTCTTTCTGTGTTCTCCTGGTATGTTTGCTCCTGGCATGCTCAGTCACTTCCATTTGTGGACAAAATCGCGAGCAAATAAGACTGGCAGACAGCTATTTTCAAAACGGATACTTTGAAAAAGCAATTCCACTTTATCAGGCTCACACCGAACAAAGAACCAGGGATTTTGCATCCATGCTCAAACTTGCCATCTGTCAATATGAGGTAAACGATCTAAACCATAGCATTGCCAACCTGAATACTATTTTGCAAAATGACAGAAACCCCGACAATGAAACCTTCTTTCATCTGGCCCGGGCCTATCACCAAAAACACAATTTTGACCAGGCAATTCGGTATTACAAGGAGTTTGTATCCAATACGGAAACCGGTTTGCTGAGAGCTTTAGCTATTGATGAAATCAAGCGAAGCGCTGTGGGGCTGAGATACCACCATGTAGATAATGATGTGCTTGTTGAAAACCTGGGTAGTGATGTTAATTCTGATTTCGAGGATTTTCAGCCAATTGAAAGTCCCAATCACCCTTTCAAGATTTATTTCTCATCGATCAGAAATGCAACTATCGTTGACGAGTTCAGTGCCGACGGTAATTTGCAGGGGACAAACGCCGGCCGGGATTGTGACATGTATGCTACAGAAATAGTGAATGGATCCTGGAGTGCTGTCACAGAAATGAATCCTGAACTCAATACCGGACAACATGAGATTCTCCAGCATTTCAGTGCGGATGGAATGGTTGTCTACTTTAGTCGCAGTCATACCATTCAACAAACTGAGTTGCAGGTTGACACCTTCACGGAAGAGGGTTCAAAGGGAAGTGGTGGTCCCTGGGCAAACCCACCCTTCGGTACCAATGCAGTGATCCGGGGTATGCAGTTCTGGTCTGACTCACTTATCATTTATGCTGCCAATCTGCAGGGAGATCAAGATGGTTTTGACCTTTACTACGTCAGAAGTACCAAGGGTGAATGGCAGGACCCCGTCGCCTTCCCTATCCAAAAGCAAGGCTCCTTTGACCGTGTGAGTCCATTTCTGGCCCGGGACGGTAGAACGCTCTATTTCAGCAGTAACGACCTGCAGAGCATGGGAGGGTTTGATGTTTTCCGGAGTGTCTTTGATGACGAGACCATGAAGTGGTCAGATCCTGAAAACCTCGGAAGACCCATTAACTCAGCAGGTGATGATCTGTTTTACCGGCTGAGCAGAAATGGTTCCCTGGCTTACTTCTCCAGTAATCGAAAGAGTGGTCAGGGATGCCAGGACATATATAGCAGTTACTTCAAGGATCTGCGCCGCGAGCAGACGAGGTTATCAATTCCATCTCTGTTTTATGATGTTGAAGAGTTCAGGTTGTTTAGTGAATCCATGGTCGCATCCGGAAATGAGCCTGAAAAAGCAGTGTATGAATTTCCGGTTTTGTTTTATCGGGATGACCAGATAATGACACCCCAGAATCAGAGCAAACTCAGGGACCTGGCCGCCTTTCTCAATAACTATCCCCATGTTTATTTGGAAATCACCTGTCATTCTGACCAGCTGGACGTGTCCAATTTTGACCTGTTTTTTTCGATACGGAGAAGTGAGGAAGTTGCCAGTCGCCTGGTGGAAGAAGGGATTGAACCAGACAGGTTGTATTTGAGAGGAGTGGGAGGGAACTACCCCATAGCCAGAGGCAATAACAGTAAAATTATGGAAACTGCTCAATTTCTTAACCGGAGGATTGATATACGTATCATTAACCCCAATCAACTGCCAGTCTCTATCAGATATGACCTTCCAAAGGTTAGCGAAACGCTGCAAACAGGTTTTGTAGAAGGCTATTATCAAAAACTCAAAGGCCTCACTTATAAAATTCAGTTTGCTGCAACCGATCAGTTATTTAAAGGAGATTTGATCGGCCAATATCCCGATCCATCCGTAGAGAAAAACCCTGACTCAGATCTATATTTTTATTGCTCCGGTATTTTTAGCAGCTTTGAGGCTGCTTTGCAACATTTGACCACTATCAAGACAAAAGGATACGCCGAGGCCAACATCATACCATATCTGGATGGGATTCGATTGTCAAATGGTGAAATGGAAACTGAATTATTGAACAAGTTTCCGGATTTGAAAAATTACATCCTGTATCTGGAATAGTATCCGATTATTATGAGTACAATCGATTTTTTTAAAGAGGGTATCAAAAACCTGAAAACCATAGGCACCATCACCAGGAGTTCAAAGTTCCTGTGTGCTAAGATCGTAGGGTTATCTCAGATGAAGGATGCCAAATGTATCGTAGAACTTGGAGCAGGTGACGGAGTGATGACGACCCACATCCTGAATAGCATGCCTGCCGATGCTACCCTTTTCGCCTTTGAAATCAACTCAAAGTTTTGTGACATCATGAGGCAAATCAACGACCCACGCCTGGTGGTTGTTGAAGACAGTGCTGAAAACCTGGAAAAGCACATTAATGCCCATGGCTTTAAGCAGATCGATGTCATATTTTCTGCCCTGCCCTTTGTGGTTTTTCCGGATGAAGTAGCCCAATCTATCGTCCAAACCTGTTATGACATTCTCAAACCACTAGGTCAATACTTTCAAATTCACTACTCACTACTGGAAAAGAATCTTTACAAAGGGATATTTGGACATGTGGATATCAAGTTTCAATTGTTGAATTTACCGCCCGCCTTCATTCTTTCCTGCTCCAAGGGTTAAGTTTCAAAAAAAAACTTTGCTCTACCAGATTTGCTCCAGGGAAATTTCGGGATAAAGTACAGCCAGGTCCACTTCTTCGGAAAACAATAAGGTACAACCACCTCCACCTGCTCCACATAATTTGATAGCTGCCCTGTCCAGGGAAAGGATTTCCTGCCAATACGGCAAGTCTTCTTCAGGAATAAGGGGTTTCATGTTATCAAACTGAATTCTCCCAATTTGTCTCACCAGGGTTAAAAATTCACGACCATGCAGGAATGCTGTACAAGCGGCATCTGCGATTTCAGCCAGAGATGTCATTTCTTGCCTGTAATCACTGTTTTTGCAGTTTTTCAAAAACGAGCTCACAAGAGGAGCCGTTGATCTGGGTCCACCAGACTGCCACAAATACGCTGAATGCCGAAAATCAGTATTATCAGCCACCCGCAGCTCCTGTCCCTTTCGATATATTGTGGCATTCTGATAAGAGACCAGGGCGTCAAAACCAGAGCTCTTGCCGTGAAAAAACCCTTCTATAAGTGACAGGTCGTCTCTTTGCCTTGGCAAAGTATCAGCTCCAGTGGCGAATAAATCATACAGCGACGCCGACAATGCCGCGGAGCTTCCCAGTCCAGTTCCCATGGGGATATCAGAACAAAATACCTGATCATTCAAAAGTGATTTTACAGATTCTAAATGCAGCGGTGTGTGGAGTAAGGGATTGACCTCCTTAAGATAAGCGTAGAAATCCGGGAGCAGTGGTGGTGTTTGAGGACAAGAAGTTGTCCAATAACCCCGATATCTCCTGTACGGAATAGCCAACGCAGAACCACCCAGTAGCACCGTATACTCTCCAAAAAGTAGCACTTTGGCAACATATTCTCTGCTATTCATCCCTGGTAAGTTGAGTATCGTGACGTACTAAGGTCAACAAAGTTAAGAAACCACAATTCAGTCAAATTGGTATATATTTGCGGCCTTGGAAAATCTAAAGCTACTGCTCAGCAGGTATGCCGAAGATAAAAGAGTCGAATCACTGGTTCGTACTCTTGACTCGGAACAGCCAGTCAATATTGATCTGGAAGGATTGATTGGTGGACAGATATCCTTTGTCTTTTGTGGAGCATACCTGCAGGCTCCGCGGCCTACACTAGTCATTGCTAAAACCAAGGAAGAAGCAGCCTACTTCTACGATAATGTCAGTTCCATTCTCGATAAGAAGCCGGTTTGGTTTTTTCCGGATTCCTCTAAGAGACCAGGGGAATATAACGGGATCAACAGCCATCAGGTGTTGCAGCGAACAGAAACCATCAATAAGATTACCGGAATCGAAGCAGCAGCTCATATGGTGATCACCTATCCCGAAGCTTTATCGGAAAAAGTCGTAGCTCCACATGTATTGAATGAAAACAGGATCAACCTCAAGATCGGAGAGGAAATCGACGTAGATTTTCTGATCGAGATTCTGATAGAATACGGCTTTGCCAATGTAGATTTTGTGCACGAACCCGGACAGTTTTCTGTCAGAGGTGGTATCATTGATATCTTTTCCTTCGGAAACGAATGGCCATACAGAATAGAATTATTTGATACAGAGATAGAGACGATTCGAACTTTCAATCCGATGGATCAACTTTCTATCAAGAACATTGGGGCATTATCGATCGTACCCAACATCAATACCAAATTTGAAGATGGGGAAAAAGTAAGTCTGCTACGCATACTTCCTGCAGGCACCCAGATCTGGATTGCTAATGACAACTTCACACTGGATAGTCTACAAACATGCTTCGAAAACCGTCAGAAAGCAGATAATCTGAGTCTCCCGGAGGAAGAAAAAGAAGCTTTTCCCCTCGTCATACCACCGGCCAGGATCATGCAGGACCTGGAGGATTTTTCCAAAGTCTTTTACGAATATCCGGCTACACAAGTAACCTCTGATAAGCAGGAGTCCTTTGATGGCAAACCTCAACCTTCCTTCAACAAAAATTTTTCGTTGTTGATTGAAGACCTGGAGGGGCTGGAAGCAGAAGGCACTACCTGTTATCTCTTTACCGATAACAGCCGCCAGATACGACGCTTTGATTCGATATTCGAAGACCTGGGTGCCAGGGTAAAACTGCACCCAGTTATGAAATCCATCGATAAAGGATTTATCGACCCTTACCATAAGATAGCCTGTTATACAGATCACCAGATTTTTCAGCGCTTTCACAAGTACAACTTAAGGCGGGGATTTACGAGAGACCAGGCAATGACACTCAAGTTCTTGCGCGAACTTCAGCCCGGAGATTTTGTGACGCATATTGATCATGGGGTGGGACGCTACTCCGGCCTAGAAAAGATTGATATTAACGGGCACCTGCAAGAGTCGGTTCGCCTGATTTATAAGAACAATGACATCCTCTATGTCGGTATTCAATCACTGCACAAGATCTCGAAATACGTAGGCAAGGAAGGGACCCCTCCTACCCTTAACAAACTCGGTACTGAGGCATGGAAAACTCTGAAGCGCAAGACGAAACGCAAGGTAAAAGACATAGCGACAGAATTGATAAAACTCTATGCCAAGAGAAAATCATCGGTTGGTTTTTCCTTTTCAAGGGATGGTTATTTGCAAAATGAATTGGAAGCCTCTTTCTTTTATGAGGATACTCCGGATCAACTCAAGGCGACCATTGATGTGAAATCAGATATGGAGAAGGGATATCCCATGGACAGGTTGATCTGCGGAGATGTCGGTTTTGGAAAAACCGAGGTGGCCATCAGGGCTGCATTCAAAGCCGTTACCGACGGAAAACAGGTGGCCGTGCTGGTGCCCACCACCATTCTGGCTTTGCAACATTTCAAAACCTTTCAGGAAAGGCTGTCTGATTTTGGGATCAACATGAACTATCTGAACCGGTTTAAAACATCGGCACAGAAAACAGCCATCTTTGAAGAACTACGCAACGGAAAGATCGAAATCATCATCGGTACTCATGCCCTATTGAACAAGAATGAAGGTTTCAAGGACCTGGGGCTTCTCGTGATCGATGAAGAACAAAAATTTGGTGTAGCCGCCAAGGAAAAATTGCGCAATCTCAAGGTAAACGTTGACACTCTTACCCTAACGGCTACTCCCATTCCCCGTACGCTTCAGTTTTCACTCATGGCTGCCAGAGACCTGTCTATCATCCGTACTCCACCACCCAACCGGCAGCCCATTCATACCGAAAACCGGGTCTTCAACGATTCACTGATCAAGGATGCTATCTACTATGAAGTAGACCGTGGAGGTCAAGTGTTTTTTGTGCACAACCGGGTGAAAAACCTCGCCGACATGAAGGTGCTCCTAAAGAGATTGTGTCCGGATATCGAGATCGGAATGGCCCATGGTCAGATGGATGCCAAAGTCCTGGAAAATTCACTGGTGAGCTTTATCGAGGGGGAATACGATGTATTACTCTGTACCAATATTATTGAAACGGGCCTGGATATTCCCAATGCCAACACTATTATCATCAACAATGCGCATCAGTTTGGCATGAGTGACCTGCATCAGTTGAGAGGCAGAGTCGGAAGATCTAATCGCAAGGCCTTTTGCTACCTCTTTAGCCCACCGCTGTCTACGTTGACCACCGAAGCCCGAAAAAGGCTACGTACACTTGAAGAATTTAGCGACCTCGGAAGTGGTTTCAATATTGCTATGCGGGATCTGGATATTCGTGGAGCCGGTAATCTCCTGGGTGGAGAACAAAGTGGGTTCATTACCGAGATAGGTTACGAGACCTATACCAAAATCCTGGATGAAGCTATCCGCGAACTCAAAGAAAATGAATTTAAGGACCTCTTTGAGGATGAGAAAGAAGAACTCAATTATGTCAGTGATGTCGAAATTGAGACAGATTTTGAAATGCTGATACCAGATGCCTATGTCAACAACATCCAGGAAAGGCTAAATCTCTATACCGAACTGGATGGGTTGGAAACCGAAGAGGAATTACAAGCGTTTTCGAAACGAATGCTGGATCGTTTCGGCAAAATACCCAAACAGGTGGAGACCCTGTTTGATACTTTACGATTACGCTGGATCTGCAAGGACCTGGGTTTTGAGAAATGTATCTTGAAAAATCAAAAACTGAGGTGTTTCTTTGTGTTTAACCCCCAATCAGCTTTTTATGAGACTTCATTTTTCAAGAACTTTCTCGCATTTATCGGAACCCATGGTACGAAATATGGAATCCATTTAAAACAAAGCCGGCAATTTCTCATTCTGGTAAAGGAGAAAGTCTCCAGTCTTGAGAATGCCAAAAACCTTTTAGAAAACCTAAGTGCAGACATACGTGAACCAGAGACCGCTGCCGGAACCTAACACTGAGAGTCTTTTCGAAAACCTCTCGATCGACATTGACAGTCTGCCTCATGCCGAGCATATAGCATTTGATCCCATTGAAAGAAAGTATGCCAATATACTTTACCTCACCACCAGCATCTTTTTTTTCGTACTGCTAATCCTGATGGTCACCTTGCTGATTCCGCGACTGGGCTTATTATACTGGGTAAGCTGGGCTTCGTTACTCCTCTGGGTATTTCTCTATCTATTCAGTATGTGGTTTGCCTGGGCCAGTGTTCGCAAGAAAGCCTACGCCATCCGGGACAAGGATATCAGCTACAAGACCGGAGTGTTCTTTCGTCAGTGGATTACTATACCGTTCAACCGGGTTCAGCATTGTGAGGTCAGCAGAGGGATTTTTGATCGTATGTTTGGTTTAGTTGAACTAAAGATATTTACAGCAGGAGGATCATCAAGTGACATCAGCATTCCGGGATTAAAACCTGATGTAGCACACACATTAAAAGAGCTGGTAATCAACAAGGTAGACAGTCTCGATGAAGAAGAGTGAAGACAGTTGGTATCGCAATCCGACAAGACAGTCTCCGATTGCGATTGTCATGATCGTATTTAATATTGTGAAGTCACTCATTCGGGTTTGGTGGCCCATCATTATCCTGTTATTCTTTCGTTCTTCCATGATTGGTCCCGACACCGGCAAACCCCTGGTGATAGGAGCTGTCATCGTCATTATCCTGTTTTCGATCTGGCGCTACTTACGATTTCACTTCTATCTGTCAGAGAGTAAACTACATGTGCAAAGTGGCGTGTTTACACGGACCAAAATGGATATTCCTTTTGACCGGATCCAGACAATCAGTTTTGAGCAAAATGTGATTCATCAACTCTTTAATGTCACCAAACTAAAGATAGATACCGCCGGATCATCAAAGGAAGAGTTTGAGTTTGCTGCACTCGAAAAGGCAAAGGCACAGGATCTGCGAAACTTTATTTTGAGCCGTCGCACCAACTTTGATGTTGACACCGGTGTTGCGACTGATCATGTACCAGACCAGAAATTACTGTTGGCCCTTGAGGTATCGGACCTGGTAAAAGTAGGTGTGAGCCAAAACCACCTGAGAACCACCGGTATCATCCTGGCATTCTTGCTGGGGCTTCGTGATCGAATAGAGGAAGCATTAGGTGAGAGCTACGTGGATCAGTTTGATTCTCTGGCTGAGCAACTGTTTCAAAACATATTTACCTGGGGAATCGGTTTGTTTGTTATCCTGCTGCTCGCATCCTTTATCGGAACCCTCTTCTACACGGTATTTCGATACTACGATTTGAGACTATGGAAAACATCGGAAGGATACAAAGTCCAGGCAGGGCTACTAAATAAGATAGAACAAGCAGCCATTGATCATAAGATCCAGATTGTTAGATGGGTGAGTAATCCCTTAAGGAGGATTTTTGGGATTGTCCACCTGCGTTTTTACCAGGCCAGTAGTGCCACAGGTAACCGCAGTATCAATGTCACAGTACCTGGATATCCCGAGGACAAGATTTATCAGATCAAAAAGTTTGCCTTTGGCCACAAGTATATCGAACCACAGGTCAGTCACGGTATTGATCGAAGCTTCTTCTGGAGAAGAGTATTATTCCTTGGCATGCTACCAGCTACTCTATTCTGCATTTTGGGTTGGTTGGATCAGAGATTAACCTGGTTTGTTATTGGAGGATTATGGTTTATAATCATTGGAGTCTTTCAACACTACTATCAGAAAAAGTGGGCCTATTTTCTTACCGACAGGGAGTGCATCACCAGCCATGGAGTCTTTGAGATTGTTAATAAAGCCATATCCATGCGAAAGATTCAGGGTGTTCAGATATGGCAGTCTCCTTTTCAGCGACGCCGCAATCTATCGAGCATCATACTGCATACTGCCAGTGGAGATGTAAAGATTCCCTTTATACCCTACCAAGTGTCTCTTCAGATCAAAAACTACATCCTTTACAAGATAGAGTCATCCAGGGGAAAATGGATGTAATTAAACCAGCCTTCATCATCCCGCAGTCTCAAAAAACAATTAGTTCAACAATTGCTGGGACGAAAACGAATTGAGATTGGTTGATAGTCCCAAATGATGAGAAGAAGCCCCAAAATGGAGTTTATTGAATCCATAATCAATTCTGAATTTTCTGGTCCTTAATCCCAGGCCAAAACTAAAACCTGTCAGTGTACGCAGATTGTTTACAGAAAGCTCCTGCTTCAACTGATGGTTGTAGCCGAGACGGATGGTAAAGACTTCGGTCTTACCCAGATAGAGTTCACCACCAAAGATCATATGTCTGAAAAAGTTATCCACTTTTGATGGCTCGGAATCAACAGGTTGAAATCCACCGATAAAACCACCCTCCTCCGAGTTGGGGTCATCATATAAAAGATTGTAACGATTGAGATGATGATAAATGACCGACAAACGGAATGGTAAATGCCTCAATCGCTTACTCACTCCTATCTGCAGATCAACAGGCAACGACTCCTGATCCGTATCATATCTGCTTAGTTGAAAACCAGCATTCTTTAGGGACATAGCTGCTGTAAAGTACCCTGAAGTATCCTGGTAAAGTGCACTGATATCGAAAGCCAGCGCAGAAGACCGGTAAGACTCCAGGTTGGAGCTGATGAATTTGATATTAGCTCCTATCTGCAGGTTTTCATAAAGCTCATAGCCAGCACCCGCATTAATGGCAACCTCACCACCTTTGAAAGTTCCAAGTTGGTTGCCAAATTCATCAAAGTGGTCGAAAGTACCGTACAGCACATACTTAAATCCAAAGTGAGATGTAATCCCGGCAGATTCAATCCATTTAGCCATTCCTGCATATCCTGACTGAACACCAGCTGCTATGAACCTGTGCTGAAAACTCAGATCCAGATCATTCTCGGAGCTCAACATGGCCGGATTATCGTACGCCAGGGAAACATCACCTTCTGCGGCAGTAATCAGGCTGC
>JAUILF010000167.1 GCA_030433135.1 Bacteroidia bacterium
AGTATTCGTGAGGGGTTAAACTTGCCTCATTCCACCCCCAGAATGAAGCCCAAATCGAAGATTTGGTTCATTCTACCCCCTTATAGGGGGACAGTGTTTTACTGGTTGATTATCAGTGTGTTGTAGGTTAGGGCCACCAATGATGGAAAGTACACGATTTGCCTGGTTAAATAAGCTAAAGGCCAAAAGGCCAATGAGCCAACAGCCAATGAGCCAACAAGCCAATGAGCCAACAAGCCAATGAGCCAACAAGCCAATGAGCCAACAAGCCAATGAGCCAACAAGCCAATGAGCCAACAAGCGACCTTACTCAATGACGTCCTTTCCCAGAAAGGTGCTATCGGAATTGGTGTGCCAACTTCTCGATTGGGGGATGCTCAAACCATTGATTATTTTGAGGTCCTCCAGGACGATGTATTCGCCATCACGAGCTGCTTCGTCATGAAAAAACTGGTAGCCTACCAGGGCAAATGATTCAGGGTCGAAATAGAAGTACCAGATATCTCCCCCGACTTCCTCTTCATAGGTGACCCGGATACGCCAGGTTTCATTGTCTTGAAAAAGGACCTTTTCCACTTTGGGGTCGAGGATGGTTCCGGGATCCCTTAGTTTCATGGGCAATCCATACAAATAGGAATAATAATCCTTGAGAATTAGCGCCCGTTCCTCGGTGAGATGGAATTGTTTTTCCTGTTCTGCAGTATAATCAGCAGAGCCATTGAACAGAATGTCGACTGTATCGCCGGAGATAAAATATTGTATCCTGTTTCCATCCCGGTTTTGATCGAGGTTAAAGATTTCATGGTATAGATCGATCTGCAGGATGGTAGACCTATCCGGAGATCCGGGTCGACTCTCCCGCAGGATAAATTCATTCGAGCTGGTTTCCCATTGATCTTGTGGATCATGGAAGGCTATACTGCGAGTCAAAATGCTGTTAGGGGAAGGAGTCTGAGCTAGCATCACAGAGGACAGGGCAATCCAGAAAAAAGAGCAGACTAAGGCAGCCAGGGAAAGTTTTTTTGAGAACAATTCCAAAAACATATGCATGTATTCGATGTTGTGAAGGAGAAGATACTAATTATCGCATTTTACCCTAATGGCCCCACAGAAAAGATCTTTCTTTTGGTTCCGGCGCGACCTTCGTTTGGAGGACAATGCTGGCCTCTACCATGCACTCAAAGAATCTGAATCGCCGGTAATCCCTGTTTTTATTTTTGATGCCAACATCCTGGATGAACTTAAGCCGGATGACCCACGGGTTACTTTCATCTACCAGGAGATTGAATCTCTCCAACGCCAACTCGGCAAATTAGGTAGTGGATTGCGGGTGGAATATGGCAAACCGGTCGATGTCTGGGAATCTCTGATAGGTAGTGGTCCCCTCGAATCTGTTTTCCTCAACCGGGACTACGAGCCTTATGCAAAAGAGCGTGACGGCAGCGTGAAAAAACTGGTGGAAGACAAAGGTGGGCAATTCCGGGCATTCAAGGATCATGTCATTTTCGAAGCTGGTGAGGTCTTGAAGGATGATGGTGATCCATATACCGTCTTCACTCCCTATAAGCGGAAATGGCTTGAAAAGCTGCATTCCCGGTCCTCCGGTGATGAACTCTTCTACCTTAAGTCCTATCCGACGGAAGACTACTTTCAAAACCTGAATCAGGAAAATTCAGATCTGGCTAAACTTGAGGAAATGGGATTTGAAAAAGCCTCGTGGGATTTTCCTGAGCGTGAGCTAGAAAGTGACACCGTTAAGACCTATGCTAAAAACCGGGATTTTCCCGGCCGTGACGGAACTACGAGGTTGGGATTGCATCTACGGTTTGGTACCATCAGCATCAGGCGTTTGGCAAATAAGACTCGTCAACTCAGTGAGACTTTCCTGAGTGAACTCATTTGGCGTGATTTTTACAGTCAGATACTGGCATGTTTTCCACATGTTGTGGACGGTCCCTTTCGTGAGAAATACGCTCAGATTCCCTGGCGAGACGATGATGAGGGGTTTGAGAAATGGTGCCAGGGCAAGACAGGTTACCCTCTGGTGGATGCAGGAATGAGGCAACTTAACCAGACTGGTTATATGCATAACAGGGTCCGCATGGTGACTGCCAGTTTTTTGACCAAGCACCTGCTGATCAACTGGCAACGGGGAGAGGCTTACTTTGCTGAAAAGCTGCTGGACTACGATCTGGCCAGCAATAATGGAGGTTGGCAGTGGGCTGCTGGATGCGGAACGGATGCGGCACCTTACTTTCGCATCTTTAACCCCACCAGTCAATTGCAAAAATTTGACCCGGACCGCAGCTACGTCAAAGAATGGATTCCTGAGCTTGATAGTGAAGATTACCCCGACCCCATGGTCGAGCACAAACAAGCCCGGGAAAGATGCTTGAGCGTCTTTAAGAAGGCATTATCCTGAATCTCTATTTGTTGTATCACTCTTAGTATCTGCTTTACCCATCACCTATTTGTGACGATAACCGGATTGCCATAACAAAATGGCATAGAATATCCCGTCTCAAGCTCGGGATTAGATTGAGATTTTTCATTCTTAACTCCTACATTTAGAGGATGAAACCTCAACGCCAGGTTCTTACCATTCTGTTTTGTGATTTGCTGGAATCTACTGCTTTTACCGAGCAACTTACGCTCGAGGATTTTATGGAGTTGATGCAGGCATATCATCACTGTGTTTATCAAAGTATTACTATTCGGTATGGTTGGGTGGCACAACATCTCGGAGATGGTGTGATGGCCTATTTTGGATATCCAACCGCCTTTAATCATGCACCACGGAAGGCTATTGAAACTGCACTTGCCCTGCTTGATGATATCAGTACAGTCAGTACTCCTGCTCTGCACGAACATGGTTTGGATCTCAAGATCAGAATCAGCATTCATACCGGGACAGTTGTGATGGCAGACCTTGGGATGGGGAAGAGAAAGGAAACCCTGGCAATGGGAGTAACTCCTAATATTGCTGCCAGGCTGCAATCAGTGGCTCCCGACAGCGGTATCGCCGTGAGTCAGGCCACTTACGAAGAAACAAAAGATCACTTTATTTTTAAGCCACTGGGCAGTTATCAGCTAAAGGGAGTAACGGACAAAATGCAGGTATTTCAGCCCCTGGGACTCAGGAGTTGATTATGGAGAGCTATTTTAATTATCAAAGTAAGTACTATGACTAAAGTGTTTATTTACAGCTGTTTATTGTGTTTTTTATCTACTATTACTTTAATAGATGCCCAGGAAATTTCGGACCAGAGGCTAGGGGAGTTAAAGTCAGAGGTTATGGAGGCAATAGAGGGAGATGCCAAGTTGGCCCAGGTGATGGTAGACAAGGTGTTCAGCTTTGCCGAGCTGGGATTTCAGGAGATCGAAACTTCGAAATACCTGACCGATATCCTCAAGGAAAACGGATTTGATATTACCTACGGAATCAGTGGAGTGCCTACCGCGTGGCTGGCCAAATGGGGAACTGGTAAACCGGTGATTGCCATAGGTAGTGATTTGGATTGCATACCCAAGGCAAGTCAAAGACCGGGAGTGGCCTATCATGATCCGATCATCAACGGAGCACCAGGACACGGTGAAGGGCATAATTCGGGGTCACCCCTCAATATTTTGGCAGCACTGGCTGTCAAGAAGATTATGGAAAGAGAAGAACTCAGTGGTACGCTGGTCTTGTGGCCTGGTGTGGCCGAGGAACTGGTAGGAACGAAAGCATACTTTACCAGGGATGGCTATTTCGATGATTTTGATATGTGCATCTTCACCCATGTTGGAAATAACCTCAATGTAACGTGGGGGCAGGCGCGGGGTACCGGTCTCATATCCGTGGAATATACCTTTGAGGGAGAAGCAGCACATGCTGCCGGAGCTCCCTGGCGTGGGAGAAGTGCTGCCGATGCTGTTGAGCTGATGAATATTGGATGGCAGTATCAAAGAGAGCACCTTGACCCTTTGCATCGATCGCATTCAGTGATCAAGAATGGAGGTGATCAGCCCAATGTCGTTCCTTCTGAAGCCTCCATATGGTATTATTTCCGACATGTCACATATCCCAGGATCATGGAGGTTTATGAACGAGCCAATCACATTGCCGAAGGAGCGGCCTTGATGACGGACACTAAGATGACCAAAAAGGTGCTGGGCTCTGCCTGGCCACGACATTTTAATAAAGTGATTGCAGAGACCATGTATCAGAACATTACCGAGGTGGGATTGCCGAAGTGGAGTGAAGACGATCAGTTATTAGCCACAGCATTGCAGAAGGAGGTACATTCATATGACTCCTCCGGATTGGCTACCGAACTGGATACGTTGACGGCTCCCAGGCAGGGGTTTGTGAGCGGTGGCTCTGATGACATAGGTGATATTAGCTGGAAGCTCCCTACTGTTACCATGCGTTTTCCATCCAATATCCCGGGACTGCAGGGACATCACTGGTCAAATGCAGTTTCTATGGCGACACCGATTGCCCATAAGGGAGTGGTGGCCGGGGCTAAAGTGGAGGCTATGACTATCCTGGATTTTATTTGCAGACCTGAATTGGTAGATGATGCATGGACGTATTTTCGAGAGGAACAAGGTATGAATCAGGAGTATGTTCCTATGGTGACCGAAGAAGATGAACCAGCCATCTACCTGAATGCCGACATCATGGAAGAGTTTCGACCTCGCTTAAAGACCTATTACTATGACGAAACCCGCTTTGACAGCTATTTGGAACAACTAGGTATTGATTATCCCACTGTTAGATCAGAGTAGGGGAGGTGTACAGTACATATTTGGGACAGGTACTAAAACTTGAGGCCCAGGGCAAAATTAACCAACTGGTTTTTGGCACTGGTGTAGCCATTGATCAGATCAGTAAATCCATATTCATAATTGATTTCCATTGTGACGCTCCACAGGTCAATACCGATTCCTGCCCTGCCGCTTACTCCGCTCCCGGGATAGCTCGAGCTGGAAGCTTCTTCAGCATTCTGGCGGACACCGGTGGTAATATTAACTACTGCCTGAGCTTGTGCCCACAGATTGAAATATTCTACTCTGTAGATGTCAAATCCTGCTCCCAGGGGAATTTTTAACTGTGACACGGCAAGCCGTTGCATATAAGTGCCGGTATCCAACGGGACCTCGACACCACTACCCAGCTGGAAATAATGCAAGCCTCCACGTGCCTGCCATCTGATTCCGTAGCTCACATCAAGGCCGATGTTCCATCCCATCTTAATCAAAGAGGAGTTTGGTGAGCTTTGGGGCAATATCAGATCTGAAAAGTTAACACCTGCCTTGGGATTCCACTTAACAAGACTGCTACTTTGAGCAGACATCATACACATGGAAGTCAGAAACAGGGCAGATATAAGTGTAAGTTTTCTAACCATATTTATGTTGAAAAGATTAGTAGGACAACGTTGTAATTACAGTATTTGTGAATCGTTTTGTCATAAAAATGCTCTCCCATTGAGAATTTAACATTTTCATCAGCTTTTATTTGTGAATTCAGAAATTGGAACCAGCGTCCCAAGGTCAATCATATGCCTTTGAAGATCCAGAGCAAATGATGTTGATAGATTCCCTCTACTCACAGCTTAAATCCTTTACATCAATTTTTTATAAATGATAAATAATTTTTATATAAAATATTTTTAATGCGTATATTTGCATTGTCCAACTCGACAAAAAGATCTGGACTGAACACTATATACCGTTTGGTCATTGACCCCTCACACTCAGGAAGAGGGGCTTTTTTTTATGATGCCCTTATGTAAACATGTGGGTCTTGAAGATCTTTACGGCTATAGCTATCAAAATAATGCCAAATACTTTACGTAGTACATCTGTACCGTTTTGGCCAATTTTTCTTGCGATCCAGCCCGAACTCCTGATAAATCCAAAAACAAGGATCAGGTTGATGAGGATGCCCACAATGATATTGAGTTCTTCGTATTCTGCCCGGAGGGTGAGTATGGTCGTCAGGGTGCCAGCACCGGCAATCAATGGAAAGGCAATGGGAACAATGGTGCTGCTTTCGTTTTCATGGGTGTCTCTGAACAGGTGAATGCCCAGAATCATTTCCAGGCCGATTAGAAAGATGATTAAAGCCCCGGCTACTGCAAAGGATGAAATGTCTACTCCAAATAGCTTTAGTATCGACTCACCACAAAAAAGAAAGACGATCATGATCACACCTGCTATCAGGCTGGCCTTACCGGCTTGGATCTTACTTCCCTTATTTTTCAGGTTGATGATCACGGGCAGTGAACCTGGGATGTCAATCACCGAAAACAGAATCAGACTCACCGAAATGATCTCCTTAAACAGAAACATATGCCTCCTGATTTTAAATAGGACTTTAGTCCGGTCTAAAAATTAAGCCGGCAAATGTATCATTTCTTTTTGTTTGGACAAGGGGTCGAAGTATTACTAAAATGTGAAAATACATGGTGACCCTGATGTTCCGATACAACATCATAGCACAAACTCGTATTAATGATGCTGTTCAAGTATAATAGGCTGAATTCACGCCCTTAGGCAGGTGTCCAGTGGATTCGCAATGTGTACCTGGTTTCTTCAGTAGTCCGGAAGTGATGGTCAATGCGCTTTCCTATTACCCAGCATACACGGTCACCGGAGCAAAGTAGCCATTGTTGTTCCTTGTCTACCTGGCTATACTTATGGTTGTTAAAGAATTTCTTCAACTTCTGACGTTTTCCATCCATACCCAGTGGATAAAAGAAATCTCCCTTCTGCCACTTTCTCACAGTGAGAGGAAATTCAACTTTCTGGGCATCCAGATAAGCAGTTAATGGGTTCTCCTTATAACCTTTACCAGTGGTCGAAAGAATAGCTAGTTGTAAGCTTCCATTATCTAGGTAAATTGGGTGATCGGTTTTGTGGATCTCAATTGCACCTGATACAGGATCTTTCCGGGTGGAAAGGATGAGCTTCTTCCTGTCGAGTATCACACGGTTTTTGCGGCTAAAAAAGAGCTTGCCCGAGTGTCCCTGCTCAAGGGAGTGCATCATTTGTACGATCTGGCTGTAATTAAATCCGTATGGCCTCAGCCATTCGTATGTGACCATATCGCGGAGAGAGCTGTCTATTTTTTCGACTTCCAGGAATATGGATTCTCCCTCAATTTTCTTGTGCATCTCTATCACTTGATCGAGAAAGCCATGCAGGAGACGAGCACTTTTTTGCCAGATCAGAATGTTTTCGGACATCCTCTTTTTGAAGGCCGGAACTCGCTTTTCGATCTTCGGTATAAGTTTATTTCGCAGATAATTTCGCCGATAGTAGTTGTCTTTGTTGCTACTGTCCTCCCGGTTGTCTATGCCCATGGCAACTGCGTAGTCCCGGATTTCACTTCTGGTGGCGAATAGGAGAGGACGGATAATGTGATCCCTGCTGGGTCGCATTCCGGTTAATCCATTAATGCCTGTGCCCCGGGCGATGTTCATCATGACCGTTTCAATCTGGTCGTCCTGATGATGTGCCGTAGCCAGCCAGTGGTATCCATGCTCTTCCATGATGGTGGAAAACCAGGTATAGCGAAGATTTCGGGCAGACTCCTGAATCCCGATCTTTTCTGATCTGGCATAATCCCTGGTGTCAAATCGCGTTGTGTGAAAAGGTACATGGTACATTTCCGCCAGATCTCGAACAAAGATCTCATCATCATCAGAATCCTTACCACGCATTTGGAAGTTGCAATGCGCAATGGCTATCTGATATTGACCTCTGATCAGCAGATCAACTAACACCATTGAGTCAAGACCACCACTAACAGCAACCAATATCCATTCACTTCGATCGCAAAGCTGGTTCTCAGAAATAAACTCCTGCAATCGATTCAACAAGTTACTCTCCGGCTCAGAAGTCATCGCATGATTCCATTTTGAGTCAACCATCTCCGATAACGGTTGGCATTGCGATTGTGCTCGGAAAGAGTCGCTGCAAAAACATGTTCTCTGCTGTCCGGTTGTGCACACATATACAGGTAGTTATGGTTTTCGGCTTCAAGTATTGAATTAATGCTGTTGATGGAGGGCATGCAGATGGGGCCGGGGGGGAGCCCTGCATGTAAATAAGTGTTGTATGGAGATTCAAATGCCAAATGCTTATTTAGTACCCGCCGGATGGTGAAATCTCCAACTCCAAATACTACCGTGGGATCGGCCTGTAATGGAATACCTCTTTCGATCCGATTGAGATAGAGCCCTGCAACTCTTGGTCTTTCACTGGCCACCTGGGTTTCTCTCTCTACGATGGAAGCAAGGGTGTAGACCTCTACTTCACTCATATTCAGACGATTTGCCTTCTCCCTGCGATTGCCGCTCTCCCAGAAGCGATCATGTTCCCTGGCCATTCGTTCGGTCAGGTCCTGTGCGGATACGTTCCAGAATACTTCGTACGAGTTTGGAACAAAGAGGCTGAGCAATGTGCTGCTGTCGAGGTTGTAAGATTTGGCAATGCGAGTATCAGATAAGTACTGGCTATAAGTTGAAGAGTCTAATTCCAGGTTTGATGTAATCTTTCCGGCAAGTTGATTGATATCCCGCACATTGTTGATCGTGACTATCACCGGTGACTGATGTCCGGCTCGCAAAAGAGATACCAGAGAACGGTTGCTCATACCGTTATGCAAGGTGTACCTGCCAGCTTTGAAATTATGCTGGTCATATTTCATCCACGAAGCTACCTTCTCAAAAGTGGAAGGTTTCTTCAGGTATTGTGAATCCCGCAGTGCCTGCAGCATATCCTCAAATTCATACCCTGTTGGTAAGTGGATGACAGCTTCATCCTCATCCAGTTCTACATTGGGTCCTTCTATCCACTGGTAAACAGTATAAGCTCCGATAGAGAGCAGGAGCAGGACCAGCATCGCTATGCCTAAAATATATTTCTTACGTGTTGTCCAAAGCATAAGACTAGTAATGCCTCATCAATATTGTTCGGATTCATTGGGAAAGTCCTGGTCTTTCACATCCTGGTGGTAGGCCATGGCAGCTTTCTTGATCTCTTCGTAGAGATCGAGATATCTACGCAAAAAGCGTGGTCTGAATTCCTTGGTTATTCCCAGCATGTCGTGGGTGACCAGTACCTGTCCATCCACCTGGTTGCCAGCCCCAATTCCTATTACTGGAATGGAAACAGATCGGGCCACTTCACCCGCCAACTCACTTGGTATCTTTTCCAATACAAGGGCAAAACAACCCAAAGATTCTAAAAGTTTGGCATCGGCCTTCAATTGTTCGGCCTCCTCTTCTTGTCGGGCACGTACCACATAAGTGCCAAACTTGTATATCGATTGGGGGGTGAGTCCGAGATGACCCATCACAGGAACACCTGCCTTGAGAATTCTGCGAATGGATTCCTTAACTGAAGTACCACCTTCCAGTTTAACGGCATGGGCCCCGGATTCTTTCATAATGCGGATAGCAGATGCCAGCGCTTTTTTAGAGTTACCCTGGTATGTTCCAAAGGGAAGGTCTACCACTACCAGTGCGCGGGTTATGGCCCGAATTACACTACTGGCATGGTAAATCATTTGATCAAGTGTGATAGGAAGGGTGGTCTCGTGTCCTGCCATGACATTGGAAGCGGAATCACCCACCAGGAGCACTTCAATCCCGGCCTCATCCAGGATCTTGGCCAGTGAGAAATCATATGCTGTCAGCATGGAAATTTTCTCACCGGCAGTTTTCATGCGCTTGAGGGTATGTACCGTAACCCTGCGAATCTCTTTGTTTATGGACATAGTGCGAATTGAAGGCCGAAAGTTAACAAAAGCGGTGGTAATTACCCATCGCTGTGCTTACTGGTCAAATTGCTGTTGCTATTGGAGGATATCCCAGGTAATCTAGGTATCATGCATTTTTTTCCACTCTCCGGCGGTAATTTTATAGTAATACAGATCCTCCCCATAGAATTGTCCCCATCCATCTCTCTGAAGACCCGCTTTCTCCAAAACTCTCTGTGATCCTTTATTGCCTGGAGCGGTAACTCCAGCAATGTAATCAAGGTTCATGTGATCAAATCCATACTGCAGGAGTCCTCTTGCCAGTTCGGTGGCATATCCAGCACCCCAGCAGTCTCTGGCGAGACGGTACCCGATTTCAATCTGGTCAGATCCATCCAGGTCTTTGAGAGCTGCCCATCCGATCGCCTCATCATCTGCCGACTGACAGGCCATCCAGATACCATACCCGGGGTACGTGCGATAATCCGACACTATTCGATCAATCCTTCTGGAAACCTTTTCTGCTGAACGGGGAGGCCCAATGTATCTCATGACTTCGGGGTCCTGGTGCAGGGCGGTCAAGAATGTGAGGTCTTGTTGTGAAACCCGGCGCAAGTAAAGTCTTTCGGTTCTCAGGATATAATCAGTTTCCTGCATGGTAAATGTTCGGTTTATAGGGGACATCATCTCATCTTTTTGACATCGGTTCCTGCCGTTTTGTCATGGCATTCTGAGCATCAATAGCTACTGAGGTGTAAAAATGACAACGAAAACTGACTAAATGGTGGAAAAAGTCGATTGGCATTCAAATTGAGCTTTCACTATGTGAGATAATCAATTAAAAAGAATAAAATTAACTTATATATGGGAAAAATAATTGGTATAGATTTAGGAACTACCAATTCGTGTGTTGCAGTCATGGAGGGCAATGAGCCTGTGGTGATACCCAATGATGAAGGCCGTAGAACGACTCCATCTGTGGTTGCATTCATGGATAATGGTGAAAGAAAAATTGGCGACCCGGCCAAACGCCAGGCTATCACTAACCCTGAAAGAACCGTCTCTTCAATCAAACGTTTTATGGGCTCAAGGTATTCCGAGAGTTCGAAAGAGGCAGATCGTGTGCCGTATAAAGTGGAGAAGGGTGAGAACGATACTGTAAGGGTAAAGATTGAGGATCGACAATATACTCCACAGGAGATTTCAGCCATGATTCTTCAAAAAATGAAAAAAGTGGCCGAAGATTACCTCGGTAGTGAGGTCAATGAAGCTGTGGTGACTGTACCGGCTTACTTTAATGATTCGCAAAGACAAGCTACCAAGGAAGCAGGCGAGATCGCCGGTCTGACGATCAAACGAATCATCAATGAACCTACCGCTGCAGCCCTGGCTTATGGTATGGACAAGAAGGGGCAGGATGCTACCATAGCAGTATTTGACCTTGGTGGAGGTACTTTTGACATTTCGATTCTGGAACTGGGAGATGGTGTATTTGAAGTAAAATCGACCAACGGTGATACGCACCTGGGTGGTGATGATTTTGATCAGGTACTGATTAATTATCTGGCTGATGCTTTCAAGTCACAGGAAAACATGGATTTGCGTAAAGATCCTATGGCTTTGCAACGACTGAAAGATGCTGCCGAAAAAGCAAAGATTGAGCTGTCTGCCAGTACAGAGACGGAAGTTAACCTTCCTTATATCACAGCTGTTGACGGTGTGCCAAAGCACCTGGTGCAGAAGATTACCAGAGCCAAGTTTGAGCAACTGGCAGATGATCTTGTAGAAAGGACACTCAGACCATGTCAGGAAGCCCTTAAGGATGCAGGTCTGGATAAGAGTGATATCGATGAAATCATCCTCGTTGGTGGTTCGACTCGTATCCCTCGCATCCAGCAGGCCGTGGAGGACTTTTTCGGTAAAAAACCCAACAAAGGTGTAAATCCTGATGAGGTGGTTGCCACCGGTGCAGCTATCCAGGGGGGTGTACTGAGTGGAGATGTTCAGGATGTATTGCTGCTGGATGTAACACCACTATCTTTGGGAATCGAAACTATGGGTGGTGTCTATGATGTAGTCATAGAAGCCAACTCAACCATCCCGACCAAAAAGTCTAAGGTCTATTCTACAGCTTCTGATAATCAGCCTTCTGTGGAAATTCATATTCTGCAGGGTGAGCGACCTATGGCTTCTGATAACCGAACTGTGGGTAGGTTTATTCTGGACGGTATTCCACCAGCTCCCAGGGGTGTACCACAGGTAGAGGTAACCTTTGATATGGATGCCAATGGTATCCTTAATGTACATGCCAAGGACAAGGGAACCGGTAAAGAGCAGAAGATACGTATCGAGGCATCCACCGGATTGTCTAAGGAGGAGATTGAAAGAATGAAGAATGAGGCAGCTGCCAACGCTGAAAGTGACAAGGCTGCCAGGGAAATGGCTGACAAAGTGAATGCTGCGGATGCACTGATTTTTCAGACGGAGAAACAGTTGTCCGAATACGGAGACAAGATTCCGGGCGATAAGAAGGAGACCATTGAAAAAGCAGTTGAAGAACTCAAACAGGCTCATAAATCAGGTGATCTGACTGCCATAGATACGGCTACCAAGACCCTGAATGATGCCTGGACGGCAGCCAGCCAGGATATTTACCAGGCACAGCAGGCCGCTGGTGATACCGCTTCGGCTCAGGATGGTGCCAGTGGTGCAGGAGATGCTGCTGGTTCAGATGGTGCATCCGAAGCCGATGATGTCACTGATGTTGAGTTTGAAGAGGTGGATGATAAGAAGGAATAAGTTATTCCTGTCGAAATGAATTCACCGGATAGGTCCGGTTTAAATATAGGGGGTTGGAGTGATCCAACCCCTTCTTTTTATGTGGTATTCATATTCCCGGTTAAACCAGGATTATTACATTAGTGATCAAGTTCTGTCATTTTTTGGCAGGAAATGAAAAGTTTATTTCTTCTTTCGCAGGTTCTTATGCCTTGAAAAGATTTGGGGTTGAAAACCCTTGCAGTTCGATTTCTACTCAATCGTCCTCAGTCTTCTTGGTGTCAGGACCACTGCCGTGCAGGGTGCTGACAGCATCGTCAGTAGGGGCCTTCTTTTCCATTGATGAAAAGAAGCAAAAATCTAGTCAACTCCCCAAAGTGGCGG